>DATIRX010000366.1:0-7191 GCA_035469225.1 Bryobacteraceae bacterium | reverse complement strand
CAAGAGCCGGACGGTATTGAAGGTGCTGTCGCCCGTCCCCATCGTCCCCGGCAAGAGCAGCGTCGAAATCAAGGGGGAAACGGCGGCACTCCGCGTGGCGTCGAATACCCCCGAGTTTTACTTCCGATTGATGGAGGAGGAACGCTTCGCCCTCATTAAGCTGACCCGCAAAAAGAATTCCCGCCTGGTGGAAAACGTCGCCATCCTGCCGGTGACCAACGAAGTGATCCAGGATTTGAAGCAAGTGGCCACCTTCAAAAAGCAGATCGGCGACCGGAGCTACAAGATTTGGCCGGAGAAACCGCTGGAACCGGGAGAGTACGCGCTCGTCGAATACACGGAAGATTCCCTCAATCTGCAGCTGTGGGATTTTGGCGTCGGACCTGCCGGCAAATAATTCAGCGCCCCGCGACTTCGCGAAAGAACGCCAGCGATTCCTCGGCGCAGCGCTCCCACTTGAATCTCTCCGCCTGAATACGGCCCAGCTGCGCGAGCCGGGTCCGTTCCCCGGGAGACTCCAGCAGGCGGCCCAGTTGAGCCGCGATTTCAGAAACGCTGCGGGGATCCACCAGTGCCGCTGCCCCGCCGGCGACCTCCGGCAAACACGATGTATTCGAGCACACCACGGGCACGTTCGCCGCCATGGCCTGGACCACCGGAAATCCGAATCCTTCGTAGAGAGACGGGTAGACGAAGACAGCGGCGCCCGCCATCAGACCGGGCATCTCCGACTCCGGCACGTATCCCAGGTAAACCGCTTCGGTGCGGATGCGCGCCATGGTTGCGGTGGAGTGCCAGCCCTCCGGTCCCGCGACGATCAGATCGAAGTGCTCGCGCAAGTCCGGTGGGAGCGAGCCCCAGGCGTCCAGCAGCGTGCCCAGGTTCTTGCGTGGTTCCACGGTCCCCACGTACAGCACATACGGTTTGTCGCGCGGGCGGGGAATGGCATCGAAATACTCGCTGGGGACTCCCGAATAGATCGTGCGGATGCGCTCGGGCTCCAGACCCAGCACGCGGATGGCATCCTGGCGCGTGTTCTCCGATACCGCGATCAAGGCATCGGCGCGCTTCAGGATGCGTTGTGCGAAGGACCGGTCGGCGCGAGCGGTTGCTTCGGTATGAACCTCCGGCATGATCCAGGACGTGAGATCGTGGACGGTCGCCGTCAGGCGCGCGCGGCCGGGGGCGCAGCGCACCAGGTTGCTGGCGTGAAAGACCCGCGCTCCGTTCAGGGCCCGGTCCAGAATCCGGTGGCCGAAGATATTCACCGAGTGCAGCAGGGCCAGCCGGCCCAGGGTCGCCATGGGCGGCCATGCGGAGTGCTCATGATCGAGAACATCCCATTCGCCCACCATGGGAAATGCGCTGATGACGTCGTCCGCCCTGGCCTGGCGGCGCAGGTGCCGCAGCAAGTGATAGGTGTAGCCTTTTACTCCGGCGCTGCGGAGAAGAGCTGAAGTGGCGTCGATGGTGATCCGCATCCGTGGGCCGATAGGTTAACTTCGATTGCGGAACACAAACTTGCCGCCGCTTTCCGCCACTTGGTGGAGCGTGTCGCGGCTCACCAGTTTCTCCAGCCGTTCGACCTGCGGTTTTTCCACGCAGATGTAATATAGATCCCCCGAGAGCCAGCGTTCCCGGAACCCGGCGTCATCGATGAATACATCGCGCGGGGCGTCTGGAGCGTACGAGCCATAATCCAGATTATTGACGCGCCCGTTGAGCAGCAGCACGCGCTGGCCGTGATAGGCTTCGGCATAAAAGACCACCGAGGAGAATGTGTAGTACTGGTCGTCCAGGATCAGCGTTCCGCGCGGCGCGCGGTTCAGCGCTTCCGCCAGGGGACGCGAAGCAAGATACGGATCGAACACTACCAGCGCCAGGCGCGCGGCATGGAGGAACAGGATCATCATGACTACCGCGCCCAAAATCCTGCCTCGCCAGGCTGAAATCGCGCCCACCAGGAACCCGAGGCCGGCCAGCAAGAGCGGCGTTCGCAGATAGGCGAACGATGCGAGCGTGAGATCGCCCATGTGGCCGAGCGACAAGGTATACAGTTCGGGGTGTTGGGTGAGCGCGCGGGAAATATCGCCCGGCGCCGGAAGGCTCCATACCTGGGAAAGAATCCACACGATGGCGGCCAGCGCCAGAGTCGCGACCACTGCCAGAGCCCGCTGTCCCCACTTGATCCATTCTGACGCGCGCTCTTCGGTCAATACACTGCCGATCAGCAGGGCCAGCGCCGGATAGCACGGCATCGAATAATACTCCTGCGTGGAAGAAAACGTGAAGAAGATCAGCAGGAATCCGGCCCAGCAGAGGCACAGCAGCCGCATCCGCGACGCGCGGTCCACCCGGCCATAATTCAGCTTGACTGCGGCCGGCAGGTACACGCTCCAGGGGAACAGCCACAGCAGATGGTACAGCCAGAAGTACAGGCGCGGGACGGTGTTGTAATCCCGCGGGTAGCGCAGATTCAGGAAGCGCAGCAGGTGCTCGTTGAAAAAGTAAAACCAGAAAAAGCCGCGATATTCTCCCGGAGCGCTGTGCAGGGTGAAATCCAGGTACGGCGGGTTTCGCAGCGTGGCTAAGATGTGCCAGGGCGCGGCGATCGCAAGAACGATAAGAATCCCGCGAATCACGTGCAGGCGCTTCCAGATTTCGCCGGTCTGGATACCGGAGCCGCGGAAGGCCAGAAACAACAGCATGGCCGCCACCGGAAACAGTGCGGCGATCAATCCCTTCAGCAGCAGGCCCGTTCCAATGGCGGCTGCCATCACGGCGCTCCACGCGCCCGGCCGTGTTTCTTGCGGATCCAGCGTTCTGAGAAACGCCCACAGCGCCAGTGCGATCGTAGCGGTGACGGTCACGTCCGGAATCTGGATGCGCGTAAACAGAAACAATCCCACACAGGTGGCCAGCGCAAGACCCGCATACATGCCCGCCTGGCGCGAGAACGCCCAGGTCCCCATGCGGTACGCCAGCCAGCACAGCAGCACGGCGGAAAGCGCCACCGGCAGCCGCGCCACCCAGTCATGGACGCCCAAAACTTTGAACGCCACGGCGATCATCCAGTACTTCAGGGGCGATTTTTCGAGGTACGCAATGCCATCCAGGCGCGCTGTAACCCAGTCGCCGGAATCCAGCATGTTGCGTGAAATCTGCGCCTGTACCGCGTCCACGTCGTCCATCAAAGAGGGCGGACTGACGATGCAGCCGAGGAAAACGATGGCGGCTGCCGCAACAACGATCAGGCCGAGGTAGGCAGGACCGCTGGAATTTCGGGACGCTCCTCCGCGTGCGCTGGTGCTGTAATCCCCCATTGTTTCATCCAGAGGAACAGAACCACGAGTCCCCATAAGTGATAACCGAGATTAGCACGGCGATCCAGATGGGCGCGCACGATTCCCTCCACCGCGGGCCAGGAAAGAATACCCGATTCCCGAACATTCCGCTCACTCAGCGTTTCCAGAAGCAGGGGCTTGAGGATGGTTCGGAACCAGTCATGCGTGGGAATGTCGAAGCCTTCCTTGCTGCGTCTGACCACAGCCCTGGGCAAGCGGTTCTTCATCAGTTCCCGCAGCACAAACTTTAAGCGCCCGCCGCGGATCTTGAAATTCTCCGGCAGCCGGGAGGCGAACTCGACGATCCGATGATCCAGGAAAGGCGGCCGCACTTCCAGCGAATGCGCCATGCTCATGCGATCGACTTTCGACAGGATATCGTCCGGCAAATAGCACAGCTGGTCCATACACAGGAAGCGGCTCAGACCCTGGGCGGAGCGCGTGCCGTTTCCGGCGGCATGCGCGGTTCCAATATGTCCGGCGGGAAAATCCGAGCCGTTCCGGAGATCCCTCTGCTGGTTTCGCGAAAACGTTCCGTTCCAGAAGAAGTGGGCCTCCACCGGGTCCAGCAGGGCCCCTTGCAGCAGGCGGTTGATTTTGTAGTCCAATCCGATCTTGTCGTTGGAAACCGGCAGCAGGCGCGCGGTATGGGCGCCGAACCGCAGCACGCCCGGCGGCAGGCGCCGCAGGCTCTGGGAATAGCGATCCGCGAGATAGGTCTTATAACCGCCGAACAGTTCGTCGGCTCCGTCTCCGGAAAGCGCGACGGTCACATAGCGCCGGCACATCTTGGAGAGAAACCAGACGGGAAGAGCTCCGGCGTCCGCGCTGGGTTCGTCGGAATAGTAAGGAATCTCGTCGATCACCCGCGCCAGGTCGGCATCCGGGTTCAGTTCGAATTCGTGGTGGTCGGTGCCGTAGGTCTGCGCGACTTCCCGGAAGTAGCGGCTCTCGTCGAAGGAGCGCCCGGGGAACGACACCGAGAAGGTCTTCAGCCGCCCGCTGGCTTTCTCGCTGGCATAGTGCAGCACGGTGGAGGAATCCAGGCCGCCGCTGCACCACACGCCCAGGGGCACGTCGGAGGCCAGTTGCTCGGTGACTGCCGAGCGCAGCAGTCCGTCCAGTTCTTCTTTGGCGGACTCCAGCTCCCGGCGGGGATCGGGAGCGAACTCCAGGCGCCAGTATTCACCGGAAGTGACTTTTCCCGCGCGCCATTCCAGCCACGTTCCCGGCGGGACTTTTTCAATTCCCTCCACCAGCGTGCGGGGACCGGGAACATAGTTGAGCGACAGATAGTCCGAAAGGCCCGCCAGATCGATGGTCCTGCTGATTTCCGGATGCCGCAGTATGGCTTTCAGCTCGGAACCGAAGTAGAGGTTGTCGCGGTGGCGCGAAAAGTACAGGGGTTTGATTCCTATGTGGTCGCGCGCCAGAACCAGCCGCTTTTGCGATTGCGTCCAGAAGGCCGCCGCGAACATCCCGCGGAAGCGCCGGAAGGCATCGATATCCCATTCGAGAAATGCGTGCAGGGCGGTTTCGGTGTCGCACCGGGAATGGAACCGGTGACCGGCCTGTTCCAGTTCCTGGCGCAGTTCCGCGTGGTTATACAGTTCTCCGTTGAAGACCAGTACGGTATCGCCCTGGTTGGCCGACATGGGCTGATCGCCGTGTTCGAGGTCGATGATGCGGAGCCGCACGGCTCCCAGAGACACTTCGGCGGATTCCCAGACGCCCTGCTGGTCCGGTCCGCGATGAATCAACGATCGCGTGATTTCCCAGATCCGATCCGGATCGGGGACTCGCTTAAGATGAGTAAACCCAGCTATCCCGCACACGTTTTCAGAATCCCCGCCCTTTCTTCCCCCGAGAAAGAAAGCCCTTTTTATGGGTTGAGCATACCACATCCTGCGGGATATTAAGAAGTCGCAATGTTAAAAAGTGCCAGAAGATGTCAACCCGGGAGGCCAACGCTCGTCAAGAGCCCAGCTGTTCGGGAAACACGGCGTAGCCTTGCGGGGGCGGAAACAGCTCCTGGAGCACAACCAGGCGTTTCCGGAGATACCGGCTGGGAAGCTGGCGGGGTCCGGTATCGACGTCGATGTCGCAGCAAATGCCATGCAGATAAAGCGTTAGTGTATCGATGAAGGACTGCAGGGCGTACTTTCGAAAGGCTTTGGGGTTCAGAGTGGTCTGAGAGCGGCGCAGGGCCTGCTTGAGTCTCCAGCTGGCCTCGTCCACCTCGCCATGGACGTCGGCGTTCAGCTCTTCCCGCACCAGCCGGCTGTACTGAGTCTCCATCGCCTCGGTCCACTGCCCGCCCAGGACCGTGGCCAGCAGGTGATACAGGCGGTAATGATATTCGGCCACTTCCTGCTCTTTGAGCGCGAAAGCCAGAACCGTCTCCGTGCCCAGACTGAGCTGGGTGGCGGCCGAGATGCGGCCGTGCAGGGGCTTCTCGATGGAGACGTATTCCGCCGGGGACAGCTTGGTGCGGCTGCTGTCCTTCCCATTGGTCCGCTCCAGATACGGAACCAGCAGGATGGAGATTTTAGGCAGCGCGGCGGCGACCCCGGGAGGCAAAGCCGCAACCGGCTCTTCCAGATACTCCTTCAGGTCTTCTTCGCTCATCGGAACCGACGCGCAGAAATACGAGAACGTGTTGCTGAGCGGGATCATCTCGCTCCGGAACCGTTCCGCAAACTGGCGAACGCTCAGCTTGGAGAGATCAACTTGGGCGGGCATTCGGTGCTGCTCTCATTCTAGCCCACAGGTGCGGGGCCAACGCCTAGAGCCGCCGGGCGACGACCACGGTAATATCGTCGGCGGGCGGGGCACCCTGGGTGAAGGCGTGCACCGCGCGATGCACTTCCTGCACCATTTCGGCGGCGGGACGGTCCCGCATGGAGGCGATCAACTTTGCCAGACGCTCTTCGCCGAAATCGTGGTCTTCCGGGTCCGCCGCTTCAGTGACGCCGTCGCTGAAGAGAACCAGAACATCGCCTGGTTCCAGCGTGATTTCCGCCTCCTGGTATTGCGCCATGGGCAGGATCCCCAGGATCATGCCGCCGGCGCCTCCCAGCGTTTCGAATCCTCCCTTGGCCCGCACCACCAGAGGGGGATTGTGGCCGGCGTTGGTATAGACCACTTTGCCGGTCCGGGCATCCGCGATGCAGGTGAAGAAGGTGATGAAGCGATTGTCGGGACAACTGGCGCAAGTGCTTTTGTTGAGGCGGGCCATCTTTTTGGCCAGATCGTCAGGCTCCTCGAAGACCACGTGAGCGCGCGCCTGCAAGCTGCTCATCAGCAGAGCGGCGGGCATGCCTTTGCCCGCGACGTCACCCACCATGAGGGCCACGCGGCCGTCGGGATACTTGATGAAATCGAAATAGTCGCCGCCCACCGAGCGGGAGGCCACCGCTTTGGCGGCGATGTCCAGGCCCTCGGTCGCCGGCGCCGAGGACGGCAGCAGCCCCTGCTGGATGAGCGCCGCCTGGTGCATTTCCTTGGCCATGGCGCGCTCGGCCTCTTCGATTTCGTTGAGGCGGGCGTGCTCGATGCGGATGGCCGCGACATTGGCCATGACCGTCAGCAGGTTCAAGTCTTCGCGCGTGAATTCGCGGATGGTGTTGGGAGTATCCACATAGATCAGTCCGATCACGCGGTCGTTGGTTTGCAGCGGCACGGCAATCATGCTGCGGACCTTCTGTTCCACGATGCTCATGTGCTCGCGCAGGTTCAGGTCGAGCTGGGCGTCGCGCACCAGCAGGGACGCCTTTTCCTTGATCACGCGATCGCGAACCGTGGTCGAGATTTTGAAGCCTTCGCCGCGGGCCGCGCGCACGTTGAG
>DATIRX010000365.1:0-1719 GCA_035469225.1 Bryobacteraceae bacterium | reverse complement strand
CAATCCGTCCACCCCCGCGATTTCCGGGCCCGACATCTGCTCCGACGAAATCACGTACACGCCGATCAGGAGTGCCAGAGCCAGCGAGGCCAGCGCGATGCGGCGCCCGAACATGGAATCGAAGAACAGCGTCCAGACCGACAGGGGAGCCTGCGCTTCGATCCGCTCCATGACGCGCGCGTAGAAACCCGGCCTGGGCTCCGCTTCGGATTCGGCGCGGCACTGCCGCAGGACCGCAGCCTGCTCACGCATGGCGGCGACTTCCTCGCGGCACCCTTCACACGCCGCAAGATGTTCTGCGGCGGGATGTTCGG
Source organism: Bryobacteraceae bacterium (assembly GCA_035469225.1). Lineage (GTDB taxonomy): Bacteria > Acidobacteriota > Terriglobia > Bryobacterales > Bryobacteraceae > Palsa-187. The sequence continues at coordinate 1,405 of DATIRX010000365.1, read as the reverse complement.
GAGCGGAGGCCGTTCCCGAAAGAACCTCTTCCAGATGATCGCGAATGATCCGATGCATCATTTCCTTCCCTCAGTCACAGCACTACATCCGGCCGGGTCTTGTGCCCGCTCTGTCAGCTCGCTTACCGTAGCGCGCCGTGCCCGCGTCCCAATCGCTGGGCCGCCTTAAGCAGCTTTTGGCGCGTCCGAAACAACTTTACTTTTATTGTATTCTCGTTCATGCCCGTCATTTGGGCCAGCTCTTCCACGGAATGACCTTCCACTTCCTTGAGCAGAATCAGATTGCGATCTTCTTCGGAAACCTTGGACAGCAGCTTCACCGCCAGGTCCCTCTGAGCCAGCCGGGCGTCGGCTAAGGGCGCCGGATCCACGGCCGGCTCCGACGCGTCCATCCGTTGCGATTCCTCCGCGCTGAAGTCGCTTTCGTACACCAGCCTCCGCACCCGCTTCTTGCGCAGGTAATCGTAGCACTCGTTCACTGTAATCTTGTAGATCCAGGTGAGCAGCGAGCTGCGGAAATCGAAGTTGCGGATGGAGAAATAGACCTTGCTGAAGACCTGCTGGGCGATATCCTCCGCGTCATTGTGGTTGCGCAGGATGCCGAAAATGATGGAGAAGATCTTGGCCTGGTAGCGTTCCACCATTTCGCGGAATGCCAGTTCGTCTCCGGCCTGGACGCGCCGAACCAGGGCGGCCTCCTCGCTGTTCCTGTGGTCCACTCGCGTTTTGGCTCGCGCCTTCGATCCAATCGCCGGGAATTGCAGCGCTCCGGTCAAAGTAGCCATGCTACCTGATCCGACGCACCCCGGCCTGCCCCGGTTTCATTGGGTTTCCTAAAGGATAGCTGACCAGTCCGTCGAATCCGGGCGCTCTTTAAACTGGACCGGTCTGGTCGCCTATAGTATAATGCTTCTAGAGGAGCGAAATACGTCGCAATGGTCCAGTTAACTGAAACCGCGATCGGTAAGGTGAGAGAGATTCTCGACACCCAGGAGCCCAAGCCGGCTGGTCTGCGGATCGCCGTAGTGGGCGGAGGATGCTCGGGCTTCAGCTATTCCATGGCCTTCGAGAACAGCCCCGGTATGCTGGATAAGACTTATAGCTTCGACGGGCTGAAGGTGTTCGTCGACCAGGCCAGCCTGCTGTATCTGGATGGCGCCCAAGTGGACTACGTCGAGTCGCTGGAAGGCTCCGGGTTCAAGTTCAACAATCCCAACACCAAGTCTACCTGCGGCTGCGGAAGCTCCTTCAGCGTCTAAGCCCTTCTCCGGAACGAGCGCACAGCGGGTTTCAGCGTTGTGCGCGATTAAGAAAATCGAGCGCCCCGCAAGGGGCGCTCTTTTTGTTTGTGTGCCGCGCTAGCTGGGCACAAAAAGCGAAACGGGCCGGAATTTCTTCCGGCCCG
>DATIRX010000364.1:0-15015 GCA_035469225.1 Bryobacteraceae bacterium | reverse complement strand
GGCACCATCGCGCTGGCCCACCAGGTGGTCTCCGAAGGGATGTAAAGCATCCCGGTTTCCGGATCCGCGGCAGCGCCCTGCCAGTTCGCGGCGCCCTGATTGTGCGGGACGATCAGCGTGGCCTTCTTGCCGCCCTCCCCTTGGGGAATCGACGGAGTGAACACCGGCCCGATTTTGAACTCGGAAATGATGCGCAGTGCCTCGGCCTTAATCTCCGGGGTCAGATCGTTCACATCGTCGGGCCCAATACTGTTGCGATCGAACTGCGCGGGCTTCGTAGGAAACGGCTGCGTCGGTGAAGTGATTTCGCCGGGTACGGTCGAGGCCGCTACGGGCCGTTCCTCGATCGGCCAGATCGGCTTGCCTGTAACGCGATCGAAGACAAAGGTGAACGCCTGCTTGGTGACCTGCGCCACGGCCTTCACCGGCTTGCCGTCCACGGTCACATCCAGCAGGACGGGTTGCGATGCCAGATCCCAATCCCAAATGTCGTGATGCACCGTCTGGAAGTGCCAGATGCGCTTGCCGGTTTTCGCATCCAGACAGACCAGGCTATCTCCGAACAGGTTGTCGCCAGGACGATGGCCGCCGTAGTAGTCGCCCGTTGGCATCTCAATCGGCAGGTAAACGTAGCCCAGTTCCAGGTCGGCAGCCATGGGAGCCCACACGCCCGTGTTGCCCGTGTGCTGCCACGAATCGTCCTTCCACGTGTCGTTGCCGAATTCACCCAGGCGTGGAATGGTGTGGAAGGTCAACAGCAGTTTGCCCGTGCGCGTGCTGTATCCGCGCACGAATCCCGGAACATTTGTCTTGGATCGTGGCGCTCCGCCGGAAAGCATCGCGGCCCCGACTACAATCACATCGCCCACCACGATCGCCGGTGAACTGGCGCCGATCTGGCCGGGTTCCACCTGCCGCCCCGTGCCTTCGAGCAATCCCACCCAGAGATCCACCACTCCGTTCGATCCGAAGTCCTTTACGGGAACACCTGTGTCCGCATCCAGCGCGACCAGTTGGTACCCGCGCGAGATCATCAAGACACGACCGTGCCCCGCCTCGTCGGCCCAGTACGCCACACCTCGATTGTTATTGCGTGGAGCGCGGTCCCCGCGTTCGCCTTCCTCCAGGCGATAGGTCCACAGAGTCTCGCCCGTGGCTCCGTCAACGGCAACGGCCGCGCGCTGCGCTCCCGCCGTGAAGAACAGCTTCCCGTTTATCGCCAGCGGTGTTACTTCCAGGTTGAAGTCGAAACGCGGTCCGTAGTTCTCGGACTTCCAACGCCACGCGATCTTCAACTTTTGCACGTTGGAGGCATCGATCTGCGCCAACGGGGAGTATTTCGTGCCGCCCGCGTCGCCGCTGATGTATCGCCAATCGGCGCCCGATGAACCCTGTTGGGCCCAGGCCGGCGAGGTCAGCATCAGGAGGGCGGCGGTTCCCGGAAAACTGGTGCGAGAGAGCCGGTTCGATTTCATACGAAGCCTCCTGTCTGCCACTGCTCAGGGACGCCCATCGCCGATCGCCAGCCAGGATTTCGCGCATTCCTCAACCACCGTGAGATATTTTTGGACCTCTCCCTTGCCTACGATCCACGGATGAGGCTCGCCGGCCTTCCGCGCCTGGGTCCGCTCGAAGCGGTTCAGTGCGTCGTTGTACTCGGTGTGGTTGCCGATGATCACGTCGGCGCCTGCGCCGTCGCTGATGTCCTTCAATCGTTTCGCATTGGAGATATAGGACTCCAGCATTTCCTTCGAAGTCCCGCCGCTCAACGCGGTTCCGCCCCACTCCATGGCAAGATGCGGCTGACCGTGATCCTTCACCGGAACCAGCACGGAAAGAGTGCCTCCGGTGTGGCCCGGGGTGATGTAGATGGTGACCGTCGTGTCGCCCAGCGTCACCTTCTGCCCATCCATTGCCTCGATGTCGTGACGCGGAGGATCGGCCTCCCGGGCGGAAAGCTCCCAATCCTTGGGTCCCATGATGATGCGCGACTTGTACGTATCCTGCAGGAATTTGACGGCACCGTCATGATCGCCATGCGCGTGGCTCACGATGATGTACTTGATATCGGCCGGATCGAGGCCCACCTTCTTCAGTCCGTCCACGATCGCGTCCTGCGCGGCGTAGCCGAACAGCGTGTCGATCAGAATGATCCCTGCGGATGTCTTCACCGCCCACGCGCTGTTCATTTTGGTGGTGAGCATGTAGAGGTTGTCGAACACCTGGCCGCCTTCGGCGTACCAGTTCTCCTTCGGCGGAGCCGCAGCCGGCCCACGACCGCCGCCCTTCGCAGCGCCACCGCCGCCGGGAGGACCTCCCGCACGTCCTGGACCACCGGGTGGGTTCGCGGTCGACACCGGGCCGATGGTGGCCGGACAGGCCAGGCGCGCCGCACCGCTGTTATTCGAATTCAAGAGCGCTGTAGCGGCGGCTTTGTGCGCCGTTCCGGTATCTTGCGCCAGCAAGGTGCTCAGGAATAGTGGGAATAGGATCGTAGGGTTCATTCGCATGGCGGATTGTCTACCTCATTGACTGAATGCGGAGTTTCTGTGGGCCAGCGGGCAGTATACATGAGCATAATCTCGAGCCGCAAACCTCCGTGAGGTTTGGACGCGGCTGGGACGTTACGGGCGTAGGTTCACCACGAAACCCACCGACTTGCCAGTGCAGGAGTCCTGCATCATTCACTAAAGGTGTAGCGGAATTTAATGATTCACAATAGTTCTGGTTTGATAGCGATTCGTTATTGAGTTCCGAGGAACGCCCGCTGTACAATCAACTACAACTTTGCCCGGGCAGCCAAAGGAGAATACATGAGAATCTGGATTCGGACCACGACCGTGGTGGCGTTGGCCGCCCTTGCCGCGTGGCTGACCCTGTCGCTCCCCGATACTGCCCAGGCGCAGGCTCCGGCGGCCGCAAAAGGCAAAGGCAAGGGCTTCGCCCAGGACCCCCGTGCACAGACCCGGACCTATCACTTCGAAGACACCAATGAGGATCTGCCGTACTCGCTGTACGTATCTTCGAAAGTGAAGAAGGACCAGAAGGCTCCCCTGGTAGTGACGCTACACGGCCTGGGCGCGCCGCAGACCATCATGATGGGGAAGACTGCAATCGATCTTGCCGAAGAAGCCGGGTACATCCTGGTGTCGCCCATGGGCTACAACACCGGCGGCTGGTATGGTTCCCCGGTCGGCACCGGACCCGGCCGGGGCAAGGGCAAAGCCGCTCCAGGTGCGGCCCCAGGTGCTCCGCCGAACGCCCCTAACGGTGCGCCCGATGCGGCCGCGAAGGGCCCCGGTGCTGCCAACGGCAAGGGATTGGGCGGGTTCGGCGGAGGCAACCAGCCGGCCAACCTGAGGGAGCTGAGCGAAAAAGACGCGATGAACGTGATCGCCATGGTCCGCAAGGAATTCAAAGTCGATGACAAGCGGATCTACATCATGGGCCACTCGATGGGCGGCGCGGGCGCGCTGTACCTGGGTTCCAAATACCCCAAGATGTTTGCGGCGGTCGCCGCGGAGGCTCCGGCGGCGTTCTGGCAAACCCGCAAAGAGACACTGCAGCCGCTGAAGGACGCGAAGATTCCTGTGATGATCGTGCATGGCGACATCGATGAGGTAGTACCCGTTACCAACAGCCAGGCGTGGGTCGACGCCATGAAGGGATTGAAGATGAAGTACGAATTCATTGAACAGCCGGGCATCACGCACGGTCCGGTCATCGAATCCGGCCTCAAGCCCATCTACGAGTTCTTCGCCAAGCACAAGAAGTAAGGGGACCAAGACATGAATATTAAGAAGATCGCAACCCTGGCCTCGACAACCCTGGCGCTGATTCTGAGCTATGCGCTGCTGCAGACCCAGGCGGGACTCGCTCAGGCCCCCGCCGGCGCTCCAAAGGGTGGACCCGCTAAAGCACCGGACCCGCGCGTGCAGCAGCGCAAATATCATTTCGCGGACACCAATGAGGAGCTGCCTTATGCGTTGTTCGTCTCTTCCAAAGTCACGAAAGACAAAAAAGCCCCGCTCATCGTGGCGCTGCACGGAGTCTTCGGGGACGGCAACTCCCTGCTACGCGGCAACGCGCTGGACCTGGCCGAGGACGGCGGTTACATTGTGGTCGGCCCGATGGGTTACAACCCGCAAGGCTGGTACGGCTCGCCGGTAATCGTCATGAATGGCGGCCCAGGCAAAGGCAAGGGATCGGGTGCGGCAAAAGGCGGTCCGCCGCCCACTCCTGAACCCCCAAATCTAGCTGAGCTCAGCGAAAAAGATGTCATGAATGTGCTGGCGATCGTGCGCAAGGAATTCACCGTCGACGACAAGCGCACATACCTGATGGGCCACTCCATGGGCGGCGCAGGAGCCTTGTTCCTCGGGCCCAAGTACGTCGACCAGTGGGCTGCGGTCGCTTCCATGGCTCCAGCCGCGTTCCTGATGAAGCCGGAGAGCCTGGCGCCGGTCAAAGACAAGATGCCGCTGCTGCTGGCGCATGGCGATGCGGACACGGTGGTTTCGATCGACGTAGGCCGCCGCTGGGCGAAGACCGCGACCGATCTCAAGATGAAGGACTTCAAGTATATGGAGCTTCCGGGCGCCGATCACGGGACTGTGATCACCCAGAGCATGCCTGAGATCTTCAAGTTCTTCAAGGAACGCACCCGGTAAGCGTCCCTGGTATCGCCCGCACACCAGCTTCGCGAGCGAGCCGTTGAATTTCGAGCAGATGGGGTTGTACTGGCGGAGGAAGAGGGATTCGAACCCCCGGAACCCTTTCGAGTTCAACGGTTTTCAAGACCGCCGCCTTAAACCACTCGGCCATTCCTCCGTTCACTATCTTATCTGATTTCATTGAGTTCCACGTTACTGTCACCAGGCCTAACCGGCTTTTTCCACGTCCGTGGGGTGACTTTTCACCGCGGTGTCACCACTCGTCCATTGCGAAACCGCCCGAAGCTTCGTGTCGTGGTTGCTATGGGCTTATCGCATCGTCAGCCGATCTCGCCGACGGGCAGGGTTGCATTACACTACAACCGAGTGCATTATTTCCGACCTTGAGCAAGGCGTCCGCACGTGCTGCCGGAAGCTCCAAAACCGAAGGCCCTTTCCCGACCACCTTCAGCGTCGCCCTGGGCAGAGCAATGGCGCGAACTATGCTTTAGTGAGGGCTCCGGCATCGCGTCTTAACCTTATCTCCCTCGCATGAAACGTCGATAACTGGGCCTGCAGCGGTAATCTTAGTTCTCAGTGGGCCGCTGCGCACGATCCACCACGATCACCTTAAACGGCCCTTGGGCCGGTTCCAACTTCATGGCCCATTGCTCTCGAATCACGGTGAACAGCGACGGCCTTGCATCCGGGGCGGCCGGGTCGGCCGGACGTGCGGAATTGAACGGGTACTCGAGCTCCATTCTGTATCGGCCGGTAAGCCCCGTCCGGTCTTGCACGACGCGGCCTAGAAGGGTCCTGGACGCCGGCAACGAGAGCAACTCCGCGGCGGAAAACATCGTGGCGCCGTCCAGAAACAATCCGGGCGGTCGATAGCCACTGAGGCACCGAGGATAAACCGGGTCATTCTCTTCCGTGGGCATCTGACCGTTCAAGCAGGTTCCATCCCATGGATGCACGTTCGGCCCAAGTTTGCCATCGCTCCGATCGAGCACCAAGGCATAAAAGTTCCCGGTGTCGGTCTCCGTGTGGACCTTTAATGCGAAGCGGTCCTCCAGTAGCGCTCGAAGCATTGCTTGGAACTGGTGTTGCGTGGAAGGTTGTGGCGCTTTCGCTTCAATGGAATAGGCGGTTTGATTCCGCCATTCCGGACCGCCCCTAAGCCCGACCGAAGTGTTCATCCCTTCGCCGTAGGCAGTGTAGATCAGCCAGCTCAGAGTCATGCTGGGGATCGACATTCGGTTAGGACTCGGCCGCAGCATCTGGTTCTTCGGAGTCGCGTCGGGAGCCGCCAATTTGACCGTCGCGACTTCGAACGACACTTTCGTTTCCACGGGCTGTTGCTGAGCACGTACTGACGCAGAAGCCAGGGCAACCATTCCGGCTGCACAAAACACGACTCTTTTTGCAAAACTGCGCTGAACCCCGATGCGGTGGCTCATAATATCTCCCGTTTTTAACGAACGAAACGATCCCATGGCTGCAGGGTCGACGCGATTTCCTCTTGATCGGGTAATGGCAGTCCTCTTGAATTGCAACGACACTATTATGTAGTCTATGCCTCTCGGGTATCACGCAACAGGTTATCTTTAACGGAGACAAGGTGAATGCGTCCGGATTCGGCGCGATCGCAACGCAGCCGGCCTCAGTGGTGATCGGTGAGCGAAGGGCCTCCTCGTGGGCCGCTTGACCTTCTGATTTGGCGGAGTATCATGGCTGGTGGCGGCAATCGGTTGAGTCGTTCTGGAATGCCAAGGTACCCACAACCACTTTAGCTATTTTGCCTCGACAACCTGGCAAAGAGACGCCATAGAGGAGCCCTTATGTTCACTCGTCTGTCAGCCGTGATTTTCGCGTCGGCCGCCTATGCCGCTGGGGCTTGCGAGAATCTCTCCACGCTGAAACTCGACCATGCCACCATTACTTCTGCGCAGCTGGTAGCCGAAGGAGCGTTCAGTCTGCCCAATGGACAGGCGGGCAAGAACAAGGGTCCGAACCCGTATCAAAACCTGCCGCAGTTCTGCCGCGTGCAAGCCACTCTCACTCCTACTTCTGATTCCGACATCAAGGTGGAAGTCTGGCTGCCTGTGTCAGGCTGGAATAACAAGTACCTTGCCGTCGGCAATGGCGGATGGGCGGGCACGATCTCCTACTCGGATCTCGCCGACGGCCTGTCGCGCGGCTATGCGACCTCATCGACCGACACCGGACACACCGGGGGTAGCGGCAGCTTCGTTCTTGGGCACCCCGAGAAGTTCGTCGACTTCGCCTGGCGCTCTGAGCATGAGATGACCGTCAAATCCAAGCTCATCGTCGCCGCCATGTACGGCACTCCCGCGAAATACTCCTTTTGGAAGGGTTGCTCGACCGGCGGGCGGCAGGCGATGAAGGAGATTCAAGTCTTCCCGAACGACTTTGACGGCGTTATCGCCGGCGCGCAGGCGAACCCTCGCACGGGATTGGCGCTGCTGCAGGCCTCGATCGCTTTTGCGGCCTTGAAGGACCCGGCGTCGCGCTTCCCCGTGCCGAAGTTCGCGATGATCCACGAAGCCGTCATCAAGGCGTGCGACGCGTCAGACGGACTCAAGGACGGCTCGATCCAAGACCCACGCAAGTGCAAGTTCGACCCTAAGGTGCTCGAATGCAAAGGCGCGGATGCGGCGGACTGTCTGACTGCCGGTCAGGTCGTCGCGGCGCGCAAGATGTATGAACCTGCCCGCAACGTTCGCACTGGCAAAGCCGTCTCCCCGGCGTTTACACCCGGCAACGAGCTGGGTTGGGGCGCTCTGTTGGGCGGCCCAGAACCGAATTCGCTGGGCATGGACCAGTTCAAGTACGTCGTTTTCAAGGATCCGAAGTGGGACTGGAGAACGTTCGACTTTGACAAGGACATTGACAAAACGATTCAAGCCGACGACGGTCTTACGGACGCCCGGATCCCCGACATCAAGCCCTTCCTGGCGCATAAGGGTAAGCTTTTGCTGTATCACGGCTGGTCCGATCAGTTGGTCCCAACGGAAACCAGCATCAGCTACTACGAAGAGGTCGCGAAGAAGATGGGCGGCGTCTCCAAGATCGATCAACAGGTGCGCATGTTCCTGGCTCCAGGTATGGGCCATTGCGGCGGCGGAGACGGACCGAACAGTTTCGATTCGCTGGCTGCGCTGGAGCAGTGGGTGGAGGCCGGAAAGACGCCCGACAAGATGATCGCTTCGCACTTGACCGCGGGAAAGATCGACCGCACGCGCCCGCTGTGTGCCTATCCGAAGGTGGCCAGGTACACAGGCTCGGGCTCGATTGACGAAGCTGCGAACTTCGTTTGTAAATAGCCTCGGTTAGCGAATAGGCTGGATTGACTCAGCCAGTTCCGGCCAGTGGCCCGAACGGCTCCATGAGCCCGCATATGGAATCCGCTTCATCCGCGCCCGTTTGGAACGAATTTCCAGCCCCACTAGCGCAGGTCCAGTCTGCCGCTGGTGAGATCTCGAAGCTTTCCAACTATCTCCTAGGCCGTGAGTTGGGGCGCGGGGGCGAGCTGGCTCAGGTCCGCTTCGAGCCTGCACCCATAACTGGGCCGTATCATTCCAGAAGAATAAACGATTGTTCCCATCCCATGGATTTAGATAGATTTACAGGTGGAGCCGTGTGTTCCAGGGATGGATGTTCTGATGCCCATTTTTGAGTACGAGTGCCGTGCGTGTGAGCAGCAGTTTGAGCATCTTGAGCGGGCGGGTAGCTCTCCAGCCGTTTGTCCGTCCTGCGGTGCCGAGCAGGTGCAGCGTTTGGTGTCGCTTTGTGCAGTTAGTTCGGAATCCAGCCGTGCGGCAAACCTGAGCGCGGCTCACCAGCGTGCCGCTGTAAGACGCCAGGAAAAACAGCGAAGTGAGCACGCCCAACACCACGATCACTTCGGCGACGGGGCGCACAAATGAAGAGCAAACTACTGTTGGCTGGGCTGCTGGCTGCTGCCGCGCTATCCGGCTTCCAGCAAGTGGCGCCGCGAACGACACCTCAAACGGCGACGCAACAAACATCTAAGACCGTGTTGGATCAGTATTGCGTCGGGTGCCACAACGATAAAATTAAGACTTCGAACTTCTCGCTCGAAAAGGCTGATCTCTCGATCGCGGGCGACCATCCGGAGGTTTGGGAGCGGGTGATCCGTAAGATGCGCGCGGGCATGATGCCTCCTCCGGGCATGCCCCGGCCGCCTCTGGCGACGTACGAAGGCGTTCGCGACTGGCTGGAATCGGAGATCGATAAGAAAGCGGCTGCCCATCCTAACCCCGGTTCCGTCATTCTGCACCGGCTGAACCGCACCGAGTACAAGAACGCGATCCGGGATCTGTTAGATCTGGAGATCAATGTCACTTCGCTGCTTCCGCCGGACGATTCGGCCCGGGGATTCGACAACATCGCCGGATCCTTAACGATCTCGCCAACACTGCTGGAAGCGTATACATCCGCGGCGGCGCGTATCGCGCGGATGGGTGTGGGCTTCTGGAAATCGCCCACAGAAGCTGCCTATATTTCGCCCGCCGACACATCGCAGACGGAGCGCGTGAGTGGACTGCCCTTCGGCACCCGCGGGGGGATGGCCGTGCGTCATGTGTTCCCCTCCAATGGCGAATATAAATTCTCCGTTGCGAACTTTGGTCTCGGCAAGTATATTCCGAACGAGAAGCTCGCGCTGTTCATCGACAATGAACTGGTAGAGACTCGTGACTACCGCGGTGTGGGTCTTTCGGCTGCCAACTCATCGGATAACGACGGTTCGATAGAGGTAACCATCCCGGTCAAGGCCGGCTCGCATTTGGTCGGCGTGACGTTTCTGGCCGAGAATCTTCGGCCGAGTCTGGACCTGATCCGGCAGTACGAGCGCAAATCGCTCGAGGACAATCCGATTCCGCAGCTGCAATACCATCCGGCCGTCGGAACGCTGCGCGTTCGGGGGCCTTTCACGGCGACGCGCGCGGAAGACTCCCGGAGCATTCGCAGAGTTTACATTTGCCAGCCTTCCAGCGCGGAGCAGGAGGAACCCTGCGCGAAACAGATCCTGACTACGCTCCTGCGCCGCGCCTTCCGTCGCCCCGTGGTCCCGCAAGACATGGAGTGGGTGCAGGGTTTCTACCAGGAGGGCCGCCGCGAAGGGACTTTCCAGGACGGTATCGAACTGGCTCTGCGCCGCATCTTGACCAGTCCGCAGTTCCTGGTGCGCGCCGAACGGCAACCCGAGAATGTTCCCGCGGGCCAGGCTTACCGGATCACCGATCTGGAACTTGCGTCCCGCTTGTCGTTCCTGTTGTGGAGCAGCATCCCGGATGACGCGTTGATCGATGTCGCGGCGAAGAACCAGCTGCATACTCCCGCGGTCTTGGAGCGGGAGGTCCGCCGTATGTTGGCGGACCCCAAGGCGGACGCTCTGGTCGACACTTTCGGCGATCAGCTTCTCTATTTGCGCAACCTCCCAACGACTTCTCCCGATGGCGTGTTTTATCCCAATTGGGATGACGAACTGCGCAAGAGTTTCCGGCGGGAGACCGAACTGTTGTTTCAAAGTGTCATTAAGGAAAACCGCAGCGTATTGGATCTTTTGAACGCGGACTATACGTTCTTGAACGAGCGGCTTGCCAAGCACTACGGAGTACCCAACATTTACGGCTCGGACTTCCGCCGCGTGGTGCTTGGACCGGAACTGGCATACCGCCGGGGGCTTCTGGGCCAGGGCAGCGTGCTGGCCCTAGCCTGGCAGCAGAACTTCCGTACGTCACCGGTGAAGCGCGGCGTGTGGGTGCTCGAAAATATCCTGGGCACTCCGCCGCCGGAGCCGCCGCCGAACGTGCCGCCGCTGGAAGACAGTAATAGCGAGAAAAAGGTGATGACTCTGCGGGAGCAGATGACGCTGCACCGCAAGAACGAACCCTGTGCCGGCTGCCACAAGCTGATGGACCCGATCGGATTCGCGCTGGAGAACTTCGACGCCGACGGCTCCTGGCGAACGAAGCAGGGCGGACAAGGCGGGGTGCCGATCGACGCATCGGCTACCATCTGGGACGGCACGCAAGTAGACGGCCCCAACGAGTTGCGGCAGGCGCTGCTCAAATACTCGCCGCAGTTCGTGCGAACCATCACGGAGAAGCTGATGACCTACGCTCTTGGGCGAGGCGTCGAATACGAAGACATGCCGGTGATTCGTTCTATCACGCGGCAAGCGCACAATGACAACGACCGCTTTATGGCGATCCTGATGGGGATCATCAAGAGCGATCCCTTCCAGATGAGAGTAAAACAGGCCGCAGATAACTAACGAAGGCAACTTAAAGGAGACCATATGTTTCTCACCAAGAAGTTCATCCCGCGCAGGACCTTCCTGCGGGGTGCGGGCGTAGCGATTGGTTTGCCTCTGTTGGACAGCATGGTGCCGGCACAGACGGATCTGAAGAAGACCGCCGCCGCGCCGACTCCGCGATTCCTCGGCATCTGGCATCCGCACGGAGCCGCACCCGGCTATTGGAGTCCGCTGCAGGAAGGGAAGAACTTCGACTTCTCCTTTATCACGAAACCTCTCGAGCCCTTCCGCAACCGCGTCACCTTGATCAGCGGTATGGATATGCCGGAGGCCGCGGCGACAACCGACGAGCCCGGCGGCGATCACGCGCGCGGAGCGGTTTTGTTGTCGTCATCCCGCCCCCGCAGAAATGCGGTGAGCCCGTATCTGGGAGTCACGCTCGACCAATTGGTCGCGCAGAAGTACGGCCAAAACACCATCTTGTCGTCGCTTCAAGTGGGCGTAGAGGAGGACGGGAACTTCGGGAATTGCAACTGGGGATACAGTTGCGCCTACACCAACTGCATTTCCTGGACGTCTCCCACCCAGCCGCTGCCGACCGAGGTGAATCCGCGTGTGGCGTTCGAGCGGCTGTTCGGAGACGGAACCAACCCGGAAGAACGCAAAAGAGGACGGAAGCAGAGCGCCAGCATTCTGGACTCTGTCACGCAGGAGATTGCGTTCTTCAAAAGACCGCTGGGCGACGGCGACAAACAGCGACTTGACGCGTATCTCGAAAACATACGCGAAATCGAACGCCGCATCCGGATTGCGATGGAATCGACCGTGAAGGAACCCTCCAATGAGATTCCGTTTGGCATACCGGAAAACAAGCACGTTCACTATCGGCTGATGTACGACCTGCTGGCACTGGCCTTCGAAGGGGACTTGACCCGCTCGGCAACCTACATGCTGGGTAAGGATCTGTCCGGTGCGAGTTTCCCCGAATCCGGCTTCAACGGCGCCTGGCATGGCTCCTCGCATCACGGTGACAAGCCCGATAACGTCGCGAACTACGCAAAGATGAACCGGTATCACGTGCAGAACCTGGCATACTTCGCCGAAAAGCTGAACAAGATTCCGGACGGGGACGGCACTCTGCTCGACCACACCCTTATCTATAAAGGCAGCAATATGGGGAACTCGCACCGGCACGCCCACATCAAGGTGCCCGTGATCCTTTTGGGTGGCTTGGACGGAACGTTTCAAGGGAACCGCCACATCGTATTTCCGGACTACACCGAACGCACCTCCAACATGCTTCTCGCACTACTGCACAAGTACGGTATCGAAGACATTCCGAAGTACGACGCGGCGGGACGCCGGGTTGGGACGCAAAAATCATTCGGCTCCAGCACGACGCCTCTGTCTCTATAGGTTGCATGCGCCATTTCGTCACGATTTTGATTCTGGCGGCTTTGCCGTTGGTCGGCCAGGGGAATCGGGCCACTCGCCCGAAAATCGAGAGGCCGGACGGACCCGTATGGGAAGTCATTCGCAAGAACTGTACAGCCTGCCACGGGATCGACGACTACGCGTTCTTCGCGATGGATAAGGCCGGTTGGTCGAAGCTGATTTCTGAGAAACACAAGCCTGGCGTCGCCAACCTTTCTGAGCCAGACCGCAATCTGCTGCTCGACTGGTTGGCGGAGAGATTCGGTCCTGCTACCAAACCGTTCCCGCGAACGTACATTCCGCCGGAGATCACCACGTTCTTCTCCGATCCGGAGGCGTTCCGCCTCATGAACCGATCCTGCACGCGTTGCCACGCCATCGATAAAGTGCAGGGATCAAGGAAGGCGGCCGAAGACTGGCGAGTCACGCTGGTCGACATGCGGGAGCGCGGAGCCCAGTTATCCGACGAGGAACTGGAGCGGCTGGTGGAATGGCTCGGTCGCGTGTGGGGAACGAATCAGGACAAATGAAGACAGGTCGCACAGTGACGTGGCCGGGCGGATTGATTCTCGCTGTGACGCTCTTGTTTGCAGAGACTCCGTCCGCCAATCCCAGCGCGCTCTTGCAGCTGACCGCGACCACGGCCAACGTGACCAGCGCCCCGGATCCGGTGCGGATCGAGATCCTGCGGTGGTCGACCGATGACGAGCGTGAGCAGCTGATGACGGCCTGGAGTCTCAAGCCGGCAGCGGCAAGGCCGGGAGCAGACAAAGGAGCGGGAAAGCTGGGAAAAGGCGGAGGCAAAGGGCGGGGGCCGGCCAGCGAAGCCGCGGACAGCGCCACGCCAGAAGCCTCGCTCGCCCGGGCACTGAATGAGACCACGACCGTGGGGTATCTTTGGTCCTCCGAGATGGCCGGCTACGCGTTGCGTTACGCAGGCAAGGTCAATGGCCCGGATGGATCGCAGAGGATCGTATTGATCACGCAGCGGCGGCTGGGCGCAGTCAATCAACGCTGGAACCCCACCTTCGAAGGCGCCCCAAACAGTTACGAGTTTTCAGTGATCGAGTTGCGCTTGAATGCAAAGGGCGAGGGCGAGGGAAGAGCTTCGCTGGTGGGCAAGGTGGCTCCTGACGTCGCCGCCAAAATCGTGACTCTCGAAAGTTATGACGCGTTGCCGGCGGTGTTCCGAAATGTACGCGTGCGTACTGAGGGGACACCGGCCAGGAAACCATAGGATGGGTTCGTTATGAGATTTCGATTGTGTTTAGCCGTTGCACTGGCTGCGTTTTACGTCCATGGCGCGACTCCCAAGAGCGACGTTGCTGACGCGGCCATGCGTGGCGACAAGGCCGCCGTTCGCAGTTTGATTCAGAAGAAGGCTGACGTTAACGCGCCCCAGATCGATGGAACCACAGCGCTGCACTGGGCCGTCCAGGCCGATGATCTGGAATTGGCCGATCTCTTGATCCGCAGTGGGGCCAAGGTCTCGGTCGCGACCGTCGCGGGTGCCACGCCGTTCCAATTGGCAGCGGTAAACGGCAGCGCCGCGATGCTCGACCGGTTGGCCGCTGCGGGGGCGGATCCCAACGCTCCCTTGACCAGGTCCGGCGACACAGCGCTGATGATCGCGTCGCGCACGGGCAAGGTAGACGCCGTCCGTGTGTTGCTGGACCGCGGCGCGAAGATCAACACGCAGGAAACCTGGGGTGGCACCACGGCGCTGATGTGGGCAGTATCGGAAAAACATCCCGAGGTCGCGAAAGTTCTGATTGAACGTGGAGCCGACGTGAACGCTCGGTCCTACTACGTTCCAGCGGCGTCGGGGCGTGGCTTTGAGGGGACAACGCCAGTCGCGCAGAAGCCGGGAAAAGAATTCGAAGAGTTTGCGAGCGGCTGGCTGACTCCGTTGATGTTCGCCGCCCGCGAAAACGATCTGGAATCGGCCCGCGTGCTGGTCAAAGCTGGCGCCGAGATCAACGCGCAGTCCGGCGATGGCAAGGATGCCCTATCTCTGGCGCTCTTTGACGGCAGTTATGATGTCGCTGATTTCCTGATTGACAGCCACGCAAACGTAAACCAGAAAGACGCGCAGCGGTTTACTCCTTTGTTCTGGGCAGTGGATCGACGCAACATGGAGACTGCACCGAATTTTCCCTGGACGGAAACCAGGGACCCGCTTCCGCTGATCAAGAAGCTGTTGGATGCGGGCGCAGACCCCAACGCACTCATCAACTCCACGCCGCGTGCGCGTATGCGAGAGGGATCGCCCCGGCTGGTGTACGCTACGGCGCTGATGCGAGCGGCGTTGGCCGGTGATGTGGAACTGGCACGGTTGCTGCTTGCCCACGGGGCGGACCCGAATATCATCTCCAAGGACCGGGAAACAGTTTTGATGGCGGCCTGTGGCACGGGTTTCATCAACGGCTATCACCGCCAACGAAGCCCCGCGGAGCGATTGGAGCTCGTAAAATTGCTTGTCGAGTTAGGCGAGGACATCAATGCCGCCGATAACTACGGGATCACGCCGCTGATGGTGGCGGCCAATCTCGGCGATATCGAGATCGTGAAATACCTGATCTCCAAAGGCGCCGATCTCGGTGCGCACGACCTCGGCAAGAA
>DATIRX010000363.1:0-1630 GCA_035469225.1 Bryobacteraceae bacterium | reverse complement strand
AGACATCGATCGAATCGATGGAACTCGCGTCACTCTGGATTACGGCAGCCTCCCCGCTTCGACCCGGCCCAGGGCGGGCGAACGGCTGAGAGCCATCTGGCGTTCCTGCAATTAAGAAAGAAGTTCCCAGGTAGGGGCGGGGTTGAAACCCGCCCCTACTACCTGTAGGAATTCAGATTCGTTCGTGAGCCAGGGACCCCTCTTCCGGCGATCGCCAGAGCCCGGACAGAACCAGTTCGCGCGTAAAGAAGAATTCCTTCGGCAGCTTGTCGTAGAGCTTTGAGAACATGCTCTCGTGCGAGGATACCTCCTTCTTCCACGCTTCCCGGTCCACTGTTTGCAGCTCGTTGAATTTTTCCTCCGCAAAATCGAGGCCCTTCCAGTCGAGATCCTCGTGGCGAGGCATCCACCCGAGGGGACTTTCGATTCCGTATCCGCGGCCATGAACGCGGTCCACGATCCACTTCAGGATGCGCATATTTTCGCCGAATCCGGGCCACATGAAGTTGCCGACCTTGTCGCGGCGGAACCAGTTGACGAAGAAGATGCGTGGCGGATTGGGAGCGTGCCGGCCGATCCCCAGCCAGTGGTTGAAGTAGTCGGCCATGTGATAGCCGCAGAAGGGAAGCATCGCCATCGGATCGCGGCGCACTTCGCCGACCTTGCCGGTCGCGGCGGCCGTTGTTTCCGAGCCCATCATGGCCGCGTAGTAGACGCCGTAGGTCCAGTTGAAGGCCTGGTAAACGAGCGGCACCGTGTCGCTTCGCCGGCCGCCGAAGATGAATGCGCTGATGGGAACGCCTTGCGGGTTTTCCCAGTCCGCGTCAATGGACGGGCACTGGTAGGCCGGCGAAGTGAAGCGCGCGTTGGGATGCGAGGCTTTGCGTCCGCAATCCGGAGTCCACGGCTGCCCCTGCCAGTCGGTAAGCTGAGGCGGCGCCGCCTTCGTCATTCCTTCCCACCACACGTCGCCGTCCGGTGTCAGCGCCACGTTTGTAAAGATGCTGTTGGATGCCAGTGCTTTCATGGCATTCGAATTGGAGGAATCGGAAGTGCCCGGCGCAACACCGAAGTATCCCGCCTCGGGATTGATCGCGTACAACTTGCCGTCTGCGCCTTTCTTGATCCATGCGATATCATCGCCGACGGTCGTGATCTTCCACCCATTGAACGCCTTCGGTGGAATCAGCATGGCGAAATTGGTCTTGCCGCAGGCACTGGGAAACGCAGCAGCCACATACGTCTTTTCGCCTTCCGGCGACTGCACGCCCAGGATCAGCATGTGCTCGGCCTGCCAGCCTTCGTCCCTGGCCATGCAGGAAGCGATGCGCAGCGCGAAGCATTTCTTTCCCAGAAGCGCGTTGCCGCCATACCCGCTGCCGTAGGACCAGATCGAGCGTTCTTCAGGGAAATGAACAATGTACTTTTGCTCGCGATTGCAGGGCCACGGCACATCCTTTTGGCCCGGTTGAAGGGGCATGCCCACGGAGTGCAGGCAGGGAACGAAATCACCGTTTCCAAGAACATCCAGAACTTTGCGTCCCATGCGGGTCATGATCCGCATGTTGACAACCACGTAGGGCGAATCGGTAAGCTCCACTCCGATCTGCGCGATGTGCGAGCCGAGCGG
>DATIRX010000362.1:0-1891 GCA_035469225.1 Bryobacteraceae bacterium | reverse complement strand
GCTTCCATTCCAGGAACTCGATACCGATGATTTCGCCGTAGGCACGGGACGGAACGGCCGCCACACCCATCGCCAGAACGACTACCGCCGAGATTCGTCTCATCCAGTGCCCCTGCGCTCGGATCATCCCTGTCACCTCCGCCGGGGATTATAGGGTCCCACTCGCGATAGCGCCACAGGACCAGGGTCCTATCCCCTTCTGGGCGGCGGAGATCCGAGCGCGCGCGCCCGGCCCGCCCAGGTTCCGGGGCGGTTTCGCGCCGGTGGCGAGGAAGGGATTGCGTGCGGCTGGTGATATCCGCTACTCTTTTCCGCCAATGCGTGCCGGAGTGGCGAAATGGCAGACGCAGGGGACTCAAAAGCTGACCTTCCGAAACCAGCGATGCTCAAGGGTTTTCAGGGGATCCTGTCATGCGGGGTCGGGAAAGAAGATGATTCCCGACCCCGCGTTTTCCCTCACGTTCCAGACGGTCCCGGAACGTGCGTGGACACACGGTGGTCTCACGCGAATCAAGGTGTAGAGTAAGAATTGCCAAGTGGTAAACGGCGGCCCACCGGATGATCACCGGGGCCGGATCCTGACCGGCCAGGGCCGCCGAATCCTGGGGCGGCTGGGGCTATTCCTCCTCGCCATCGCCCAAGGGCAAGCGCGGCTCGGCCACTGCG
This sequence comes from Bryobacteraceae bacterium, assembly GCA_035469225.1. GTDB lineage: Bacteria > Acidobacteriota > Terriglobia > Bryobacterales > Bryobacteraceae > Palsa-187. The sequence continues at coordinate 1,225 of DATIRX010000362.1, read as the reverse complement.
GGTAGTGCTGCCAGAGGGGCACGCTTAAACGTCGCATCGAATCGGAGTGAGGCGGGCGGGTAATCGATCCCCTCCCCGGCCAGCAGCTCCTCGATGGTTAGAATCTGCAAGCGGGCGTGGCGCTTCCCGGCTGGCGACTGGTAAAACCCAGCACCCGCCGCTTCGACCCGCATAGGCTTGCTGGGTTCCTCCATCGTGATCAAGACGCCTATCTCCGCCTTCTCCCGGTCCAGCACGCCGCGCAAGTCGCGCAAATCCTTCACCGAGGTGTGCCCGCCCTTCACGGAGAGGATGATCTGCCTCGTTTCACCGCCAGACTTGTCATGGAAGTAGAGGCGCCCATCGATCCCCTTGTCTGCCCCTTTCTTTTGGTCGGCGGGCCTTGCCCCGACTAGCCCCAACGCCCACCATTGGAACTGAAACTTGTCTTGATCGGCGAGCGCCTGTGCATCAGGCAGAGAAACAGGCTCCCCGATGACGGTGTACGTGGCGCGGCCGCCGAATGCGGTTTTGAGCCTGTGCTTGATAAGTGTGACAGCGAGGTGCGTGATGTCGATCCCGATCCACTTCCGCTTGAGCCGCTGGGCCACAGCGATGCTCGTCCCACAGCCGCAGAACGGATCGAGCACCACGTCGCCCTCGTTGCTGCTAACCCTGATTATTCGCTCCAGCAACGCCTCCGGCTTCTGAGTCGGGTAACCTAGTCGCTCGGCTGCACTCCCCGCAATGATCGAAATGTCCCAGACATCGCGCAACGGCATCCCGGGCGTGGGTTTGTCTAAGGCCCGTTTCTTAGTGGCACCTGGATCCAGCCGATTGGCCATACCCTTAAAGCGACGCAGGAAACTCTCCGAGGCTGGCTCGTAAAGCACGTTGAAGGTAGGTGCATCCCCTTTGGCGTAGTAGAGCAGCACGTCGTGCATGTGTTGGAAGTTCTTAGCGTTGGTGGGCCAGCGACGGTAGCTCCAAATAATCTCGCTTCGAAAGCCGTCCTCGCCGAAGATGGCGTCCATGAGGATCTTGAGATAGTGGCTCGCTGTAGGGTCGCAGTGCAGGTAAATCGATCCGCTCGGCTTGAGGACTCTCTCCAGTTCCAGCAGGCGCGGAGCCATCATCGCCAAGTAGGCCATCATGTCGCTGTCGCCAAGGAAGCCGCGGAATGCCTGGACAGCCTTAGAGACGGGCTCAGGGCCGTTCTCGATAATCTCTTGACATGCCTCGGCAG
>DATIRX010000361.1:0-5833 GCA_035469225.1 Bryobacteraceae bacterium | reverse complement strand
CTGGCGGCCCCCCGCACCGTGATGGCCACCTGTGAGGCTCCCTGTACGAGCGCTTTTTCGACCACGGCAGCCGCCGTGTCATGAATGGCCGCGGCGATCTCGCCCGGCACAGCGGCTGTCGCGGAATAGTCGATGTCAATGTGGCAATTGCGCGAGGCATGCTGGTCGGCGAGCAGCAACAGAGCCTGCTTCAACCCGCCCCGGTAGGCCGGCGAGGGGCACAGATCCTGACTCAGGCTCCTCACCCGGTCCAAAGCCTCTTCCAGAATCCGCAAGGTTTCGTCGATCCGGGTCCGGGCCTCGGGCAGTTCCATTCGCAAAAGCTGCAACTGAACGCCGGCGGCAGTGAGCGGCGAACCTACGTGATCGTGAAGCGCGCGCCCGGCCCGCACCAGCGCTGTCCGAGCTTGAATGTAAAGAGCGGCCATCTGCTCCGCCTCGCTCTTCACGGGCTTCTCAGGTTGGTTACGACTGCGGAGCCGCGTGGATCTGGCCGTCATGAACGAGATCAGCGCTTCCGGCTGACGACGTGCCGTGCGGCCGCAGCCACATCGCGCGCCAGCAGACCGTATTTGTCCAGCAATTGCTCGGGCGTCGCGGATTCCGCGTACGTATTCCGGATCCCGACGAACTCGATGGGCACCGGATGGGTTTCGGCAACTACTTGAGCGACGCGAACACCCAGCCCGCCGTCGGCCAAATGTTCTTCCGCCACCACGAGGGCGCCGGTTTCGCGCGCCGCCCGGACGATGGCATCGCGGTCCAGAGGTTTGACCGTGTGGAAGTCGATGACCCGCGCCGAAATACCATCGGCCTGCAGCTTATCCGCGGCGCGAATCGATTCGGCTACCAGCAGTCCGGTGGCGATCAGCGTCACATCCGAGCCGCCCATCAGCTCGATGGATTTCCCGATCGTGAATTGCTGATCTGCGTCGTAAATTCGCGCAACCTTGGGACGTCCCGCACGGATGAACACCGGCCCGATGTGCGCTGCCGCCAGTTTCACCAGTTCGATCATAGACTGCTCGTCCGCCGGGCAAAGCACCGTGAATCCGGGCAGCGAGCAAGCCAGGCTGAGATCCTCCACACTCATCTGCGAAGGTCCATCTTCCCCGATCGATATTCCGCTATGCGTGCCGACTACCTTCAAATTGACGTTGGGAAAGGCCGCCGTGACGCGCAACTGCTCGAATCCCTTATTCAAGGCGAACACCGAAAAGCTGGAAGCGAACGGAATTTTTCCCGCCGAGGCCAGTCCTGCGCCGATGGCCAGCATGTTGGCCTCCGCGATGCCGCATTCGAAAAACCGGCCGGGAAACTCCTTGGCGAACGCAGCCGTGTACGTGGATTTGGAAAGATCCGCGTCCAGAGCCACGACGTTCGGATTCATCCGCCCCACTTCCACCAGCGCCTTGCCGAAGGCCTCGCGCGTGGCCGCGCCCATCGGCAAATCGTACTTTGCCTTGACCGGCATTACGCTAGCTCCTGCAGTGCGCGAGCGCATTCTTCCCGCGTGGGTGCCGTGCCATGAAACTTGGGATTGTTTTCCATGAACGACACGCCCTTGCCTTTAATGGTGTTGGCGATGATGCAGGACGGCTTGCCTTTCACCCGGCCGGCTTCGGCAAACGCGCGCTGCAACGCGCTGATATCGTGGCCGTCTATCTGGATCACATGCCATCCGAAAGAGCTCCATTTGGCCGCCAGGGGCTCCAGGTCCATGATGTCTTTGACGAATCCATCCAGCTGGATCTTGTTGTAATCCACAATGGCCACGACGTTATCGACCCCGCGGAAGGGAGCGAACATGGCCGATTCCCAGACCTGGCCTTCCTGGATCTCACCGTCTCCCAAGACCACGTACGTCCGCGACGGCCGGTTGTCCAGACGTTGTCCCTCGGCCATGCCGATGCCCAGCGAAAGACCCTGCCCCAGCGATCCTGTAGACGCTTCCAGAGCCGGCAGAAACCGCACGTCCGGATGTCCCTGATAGATCGAGCCGAGTTTGCGCAGCGTCATCAGTTTGTCTTTCGGGCAGTAGCCGCACTCGGCCATCACCGCGTAGAGAATCGGACAGCAATGGCCTTTGGAAAGAATGAACCGGTCGCGATCGGGCCAATGGGGATTTTCAGGATCGTGGCGCAGCACGTCGAAAAACAGCGTGACCACGATGTCAGCCGCCGACAAGGACCCGCCCGGATGCCCCGAGCCGGCCTCGGTGATCATCTCGATGACCGTGCGGCGCATGCGCTTGGCGATCGCGGCCAGTTCCGCGGCGTCACTGGTCTTTTGCATGGTCTCATTCAATGTAGCATCGGAGACCACGGGCCCGGCTGCGCGGGTCAGGCGGACCGCGGGAAACCGATGCGCCGCTTCGGGCCGGGCGGCGGGATCCGTTTCAAGTCCCCAATCTCATCCGCCAGAATCGTGATCACCGACGTCTGCCGATGCTGTACGTCTTCGATTCTCTGCACCCGCAAGTCCAGCTCCTTGTGGCTCGCCAGCATCTCGCGCATTCGCACGAACGCCCGGATGATCACGACGCTCATCTTGACCGCGCGCTCGCTGGCGAGCACCGCCGAAAGCATCGCCACGCCGTGTTCGGTGAACGCATATGGGAGATTCCTGCGGCCTCCCCAACTTGAAGTCGCAATTTGCGACCTCAAGTTTCGCGTTTCGGCCGCGCTCAACCGAAACATACAATCCTTGGGGAAACGGCCGCGATTGCGCCGGACCTGTTCATTCAAGCGTTTTGTCGGCACCTGATACAGCTCGGCCAGGTCAGCATCCAGCATGACCTTCTGTCCGCGGATCATGTAAATTCTCCGGTCTACCAGTTGCACCAGAACCGGAAGCTTGGAAAGAGCCGTTTTTCGGGAAGGGGGCATACGACCATAGTGCTAAGTGGGCCGCAGTTATCTCAGGGTTGCCTTCCCGCGACCTGCAAGGCGTCTTCCAGTGCCGCGCCAGCCTGTAGCAGCGTGTCCTCCTGCCTGGGCGGAGCGACCAGCTGCAGACCGATCGGCAAGCCTTCGCTCGAGAACCCGCAGGGCACCGCCAGCGCCGGCCAGCCCAATACATTGAACGGCCGGGCCAGACGGGTGGCGGCGCCGCGAACATCTTCGCTAAGAGAGCCAAAAGCGATGGACCTCTCGCCGATTTTCGGGGCCGTCATGGGCGTGGCCGGAGTCATGAGGCAATCGAGATTCATCCAGATCTTCGAAAAATCCCTGGCCAGCAAGCGGCGCGCCCGCTGCGCGTTCACATAATCGGTGCCAGGAATCAGACGTCCCTGTTCCACCAGCGCCAGAACGTCCGATCCAAAATCACCGCGGCGATCCAGAAAACCTGCAAACAGCCCGGAGGCTTCGGCGAGTTGCACGATGCGGCCGACGACGTTCAGAGCAACGGCGTCGGGCAGCCGGACTTCCGTAACATGAGCTCCCAGCGCGGCAGCCGTCTGCACAGCCGCGCGAAAAGACAGCATCACCTCCGGAGCGATATGATCCACAAAAAAGTTATCCGGTACACCGATGCGCATGCCGCGCAGATCGGCGTGGGCCGGCGGAAGGTAGCCGCTGCCGTGAATCGCGATGAGACTGAACGCCAGCGCTGCATCGCGCACGGTGCGCGCCAAGGGTCCAACGTGATCCAGCGTCAGTCCCAGCGGCATCACGCCCCGGCGGCTCACACGATCGTAGGTAGGCTTGAGCCCCACCACGCCGCAGAACGATGCAGGGATGCGAATCGACCCCCCCGTGTCCGTGCCGGTGGCCAAAGGGACCAGATGCGCCGCCACGGCCGCAGCCGATCCTCCGCTCGAGCCTCCCGGAATCCGGTCCCGATTCCAGGGATTCCGAACCGCGCCGAAGTGCGGGTTGCCGGAGGTCGCGCCATAGGCGAGCTCGTGCAGCCCCGTTTTGCCGATCACGATGGCGCCGGCTTCATTCAACTGACGCACGATTTCGGCGTCTCGATCCGGCGTGAAATCCGCGAGAATTTTGGACCCTGCAGTGGTGCGAACTCCGCGCGTGAAGATGTTGTCCTTGTGCGCGACGGGGATCCCGTGCAGCGGCCCCCGGTCGATGCCGCGGGCAAGTTCCTGGTCGAGCATCGCCGCCCGTGCCCGCGCAGCATCGCTGGTAACCGTGATGAACGCGTTCAGGCGTTCCTGCGTCTCCGCGATTCGCCGCAACGTATCTTCGATGTATTCGCGGATGGAAAACTTCCCGGATCGCAGCGCGGCGCTTGTTTGGGCGATGGTCACGCGTCGTCCTCGGGACCGGTCCACGGCAGTGCGTCGGGCGGAATATTCTGCACCAGCGGGCGGAACGCGGCCTCCAATGCTTCCAGAGGCGGAATCACCTGCGGCAGCAGTTCTTCCGGTACGGGCGGATTCACAGCTTTGGCGATCGCTCTCCAGTCAGGCATTTTGTTGTCAATATACAATCAAGTTGATGCTGGCCGCAGACAAGCCCGTCGCCGCCGCCCCGCTGACCCGGCTCAGCGAAGAAGAAAGGATGTTCCAGGACTCGGTCCGGCGGTTCGCCGCGGAACGTCTGGCGCCCCATGTGCGCGCCATGGATGACGCCGGCATCTTCCGCAAGGAACTGCTGGGCGAGTTGTTCGAACTGGGCTTGATGGCCATCGACGTTCCAGAAGAATACGGCGGCCAGGGAGGAACATTCTTCCAGGCGATTCTGGCGATCGAGGAACTGGCCAAAGTGGACCCGTCGGCCTCGGTGATCGTCGACGTCCAGAACACGTTATTCAACAATGCACTCGTGCGCTGGGGAAACAATGAACAGCGCCAGCGCTGGCTGCCTCGCGCCGCGAAAGACGCCGTCGCCAGTTACGCGCTGTCCGAGGCCGGCTCGGGTTCAGACGCATTCGCATTGACCACTCGCGCCACAGAATCCGGCGGCGAATATCTTCTCACCGGACGGAAGCTGTGGATTACCAACGCGGCCGAAGCCAGCCTGTTTCTGCTGTTCGCCACCGTCAACCCCGAGGCCGGATACAAAGGCATTACGGCGTTCTTGATCGAGCGCGACTTTCCGGGATTCGCCGTCGGCAAGAAAGAGGACAAGCTCGGTATCCGCGCTTCCTCCACCTGCGAGTTGATCCTGGACAATTGCCGCGTGCCTAAAGCCAACGTGGTCGGCGAAGTAGGGCAGGGTTACAAGATCGCCATCGAGACTCTGAATCAGGGCCGCATCGGCATCGGCGCGCAGATGACCGGCCTGGCCGATGGGGCGCTCCAACACGCCCTCGCCTACGCCAGGCAGCGCAAGCAGTTCGGAAAGCCGATCGGAGAATTCCAGGCCGTACAATTGGAATTGGCGGAGATGGCCGTGGACGTGGAAGCGGCGCGGCTCATGGTTTACAACGCCGCTCGGCTCAAAGACGCCGGCCAACCTTATCTGATGGAAGCCGCCATGTGCAAGTATTTCGCTTCGCAGGTGGGCGAGCGGGTGGCCTCGCGAGCCATTGAGGTGCTGGGGGGCGTGGGCTTTACCAAGGATTACCCGGTCGAAAAGTTGTACCGCGACGCCAAGATCGGCAGAATCTATGAGGGAACCAGCAATATGCAGCGGTTGACCATCGCCAAGCAACTGTTGGGGAAACCGTAGCCGGACTTCGGTCGTCTGATCAAGGGAGAGTTGCCATGCGCATATTTGGGCTGATCATACTGGGAGCAGTGGGATTACTGGCGGCCGATTCGCCGGAGCTGTCGCAGGCGCAGATCGACGAGATCATCCAGAAGTTCGCCGCCAATGAGGCCCAGTTCGCCAAGGCGCGGGAGAACTACACGTATCACCAGACCGCCCGA
>DATIRX010000360.1:0-9693 GCA_035469225.1 Bryobacteraceae bacterium | reverse complement strand
CTTGGGATCGCCGCCAAACTTGGCGATATTGTCCTGCACCCAGCGCAGGGCCATGATCTGATCGGCCAGCCCATAGTTCCCTGAGGCATGGTGGGAAGATTCTTTCGTCAGCCCGGGATGCGCGAAGAAGCCGAAGACACCAAGCCTGTAGTTGACGTTGACCACCAACACGCCGTGGCTCGCGAGGACTTCACCGTTGAAGAGAGCCTCTATGCCGGAACCGGCGGTGTTTCCGCCGCCGTGGACCCACACCATCACCGGAACGGACGATGTCATGGGAGACTTCGGCGTCCATATGTTGAGCTGCAGGCAGTCTTCGCTGTGCGGCAATTGCGGATTGTCGTTCTGATGGCACATGGGCCCCATCGCGGTGGCATCACGGACACCGGTCCAGGCTTTCGCCGGCTGCGGTTCACGCCAGCGCAGGTTGCCGACTGGAGGTTGCGCGAAAGGAATATTCTTGAAAGCGGCTCCGCCATTCGACGTGAGGCTGCCGCGAAGCTGGCCGGTGCTGATCGTGACGATCGGATCCGAACCTGCCGCTGATGTCACGGCTTGTCCCAAGCACAGGACAAAAGCCAGCATGCCTAGTTCTTTGGTGGATTTCATCGGTCTTCCTTCCTTTGTCACTGTCGGCAAGAGTAATTCGCGCCGTCTTCAGGATTGCCCGAACCGTTGTATTGCGCATGCGCGGGATAGGCGCACAAAGGCCGGCTGCGCCCAGGAAATGCCCGTCCCGTGGCCATAACCGATTCGGGAGCCTGGTTCTTCTCCACCCAATTCACTGCCGCGCTAAGCATGTCGAAGCTATCGAGCGTCGCGCTGCCGCCGGCGCAGTGTCCCATGCCCGGCGAAAGAAACAGGCGGCTCCAATCCCTGACTTTCGACGCGCCCCCGTTGGCGGCTGTCATGCGCTGGTAGTAATCGATGGTGTCTTTGGCGGAAAACCATGGGTCGCTCACGCCGTGATAGAAGATCAGCTTGCCACCGTGCGAGGAGAAGCTGTTGAGGTTGACCCAGCTGTAGCTGTCGCCGATGCGCGCCGTCGGATTATTGTCCACCGTCGCCGCTTCGGCATCCACGTCTTGCGTTGTGGCCACCGTGGGACCGCCAACCGGGCTCGGTCCGGGATTCAGCAAGCCAGGGATCCCGCCGCCCTGCGCCGTAATTCCCGTGTCGTAGAACCAGCCGGCATAAACCTGCCTGCCGCGCGAGTCCCTGGGGCCCGCGAAGCCTTTTTCAATGGCGGCCACCTGCTCCGGCGACAGACACCCTTCCGCCTTCGCGCCCTGGCATTGGAGATCGCGAGGCCGGAACGCGCAGCCTGTCTGGTCGAAGATCATTCCGTCCTTTACGCCGTCGCGCGCATCGCACGCCTCCAGCAGTTTGGCGATGAACGCCTTCTTCTCGCTGTCGGAAAGCGCGGGTGCGGGCTTGCCGGTCGCATCCTTGGGAGCGACCGAGTTTAGCGCCACGGTCACCGTGCGCGTAGCCAGGTTCGAGTGGCCGGTGCGCATCGCGGGCGAGCCCACCACGATCCCGTCGAAGTACAGCGGATAGCGCTGCGACATGAGCATCGCCTCGCGTCCGCCCGTCGAACATCCGACGTAGTAGGAATGCGCAGGCGGCTTGCCATAGTACGCTGCGATGATCTGCTTGGCGAGCACCGTCAGGCGCCCGATCGCGATGAACTCGAAATCGATGGCGGCCTGCTGGTCCTGCATGAAGCTACCGTCGAAACCGCCGCCGCTGCTCTGGTGTCCGGTGTCGCTGCTGGCGACCGCAAAACCGCGGGCCAGCGCCGGCTTGTCGCCGACGGCCTGATTACCGATCGGCTCCCCTACGGTTCCATTCAGGCCACCGCCGCCCTGCTGCAGGAAGTCGCCCGTCCAATTTTCAGGCAGCGCCACCGCGAATCGAATGCCGTAGGTCTTGCCGTCCGCACCGGTGCGCTTGTCGACGATGCCATCCACGCGGCAATGCGCCGGCAGCATCGGACCGGGGCCTCCGCGCCCGCCGCGACCCGGTCCCGCGGCCACCAACTCGGCCCGCGTAATCTCGATGGTCGCGCCCGGCATCTGGAACCGCGCTAGATCCGCACATTTGTTCGCCGTCTGGGCGAAGCTGGTCGCGGCGGCAAGCAGGAAGAAGATCCATTTCATAGGTTCGCCCTCATTTCTGGAACAACATCGGCACGCTTTCCTTCAGATGATTACGCCAGACACTAAAGACGTGGCCGCCGGGATGGTCCGCCCACTCGGCGCGGATACCCTTTTCCTTGAGCAGCCTCGCGAGCTTCCTGCCGGGCCCGAGCAGCCCAGCCTCATCTTGCCCGCAACCGAGAAACAACAATCGTAGCGACTTCTTGGCCACTGTGGGATCGGCCAGCAGCTCTTTCCAGGGGGCCTGCGTTTCCACGTCTGCGCCGGCCGATTCCGTCCCCAGCGAGCCGAATCCTCCGCTGTAGGCCAGTACATAGTGAAACAACTCCGGATGCGCCAGCCCGATCGCGACGCTCTGCATCGCCCCCATCGACAATCCGCCAATCGCGCGATGGTCCGCATCCGTGTAGACGCGATAGTTTTTCTCCACCATAGGGATGATTTGATCGAGAAGATCCTTCGCGAACAACTTGTAGTTCCGCAGACCCTGTTCGGCCACCGGCGAAACTTCCTGATAGGGTCCGACAGAGGCGCTTTGAAGCGGATGGCCGTGCGGCATCACCACGATCATCGGCTGCGCCTTCCCATCGGCAATCAGATTATCGAGGATGATATTCGCGCGGCCGTTCATCACCCAGCCGTTCTGCGTCTCGCCGTTGCCGTGGAGCAAATAGTAGACCGGATACTTTGCGTTGGACTTGTCGTAGCCCGGGGGCGTGTAGACCCAGAAGTAGCGCTCGACGCGCATGGCCGCAAATTCGTAGAGAACCATCCGCACCTCGCCGTGGGGCACAGGGCGCGCGTCGTAAAAGGCTGGCTTATCGCCGGGCACCTCGACGAAGCTCGAAACCGCGGCCGCACCGGCTGCCCGCGGCATCAGGCTGATATTCGAAGGATCCGGCAGTTCGACGCCTTGGACGCGGAAGTTGTAGATCCAGATCTCCGGCGGCAGCGGCCCGAGGGTGATGCTCCAGACACCGTCGTTTCCCTTGGTCATCGGCTGCGGGCCTTTGCCGCGGACGACTTCGCCCGTAAGCTCGACGAGCGCCGCTTGGGGCGCTCGCAGACGGAAGGTGACTGTACGGTCCGGATGGACTTCCGGGGAGTGTACGGGTGCAGGCGGGCCTTGCGCGGCCAGTATCACCGCAATCGGGAACAATAGTGCGGCCAACTTCACTGCTTAAAAACTCCCAGGTCAAACGCGTCGGCCATCATCTGATTGCCGGCGTCGTTGGGATGGATGCGGTCGCCGGAATCCGCTTCGGCCTTCAGCCTTGCCGGACGCTGCGCATCGCGCAGCACGGCATCCAAGTCGACCACCGCATCGAAGTTCCCCTTCGCCCGGATCCAGCGGTTTACAGCCAACCGAACCTCTTCACCATGCTCGGAGTAAGTCGGCACACCCTCAGACGGAGTGATCGTGGCTCCGATCACTTTAATACCCTGCGCGTGGCAGCGCTCAATGATCTGCCTGTACCCGCCAATCAGTTCTTCGGCAGTTAACGGGTTCGCTCCACCCGGCCTGGTGCGGATGTTGATGTCATTGATGCCTTCGAGCAGGATCACCCACTTCACGCCAGGGCGAGTGAGGACATCCCGATCCAGGCGAGCCAGAGCACTGATGCCTGCGCCGTCGCGCAGCACCTGGTTGCCGGAGATGCCTTGATTCGCCACGGCCACATGTTGCGTGGACTTGTTCTCCTTGAGCCGCCTGGCGAGCAGCGTCGGCCAGGCCATATCGGCATCCCGCGTGGTCGCGAAACCATCGGTAATCGAATCGCCCAAGGCGACGATCGTATATGCGTCGCGCGGCGCGGCAACGTCGATACCCGCCAGCCACGCATACGCGAACGTGGTCGCGGGTTCAGGCATGCTTCGTGAACCCGCCACATTCCCTTTCGAGATATAGGCCGTGTGCAAACCGACCGTATGGTTGGTGGGAGCACCGGTATCACTCGGGAGATACAGCGAGACTGCAAGGTCCGAAAGCGGCGCAACCTCCAGGTCCACGGGGTCGCTGACCGCGATCGCGCCCGGAGGAATCGTGAAGGACGCGCTTCCTCCGAACTTAACAACGCGATCCGTTCCGTCGACGATCTCTCCTCCGGCCTTGGCTGTTGCCAGATGGGCGGCTCCGATTTCGAGGGGCTGCGCGTTCAGCATGTTGGACAGCTCCACGCGCACGCGGCGTCCGCCCAGGCTGACATGCGCCACCATGCGCACCGTTTGGTCGGACAACGACGCCGGCAGATTCGACGCCTCGGGGCCTTTCTGCCTGGCCGGCCGCGGAGGACCGGTAGGGACCACCAGCTGCTGAGCCGTCGTCCAACTGGTCACCCAGTGTTCATTCGCGGTCGCTGTCTGTGCCTGCGCCTGTGCGCAGCCCACGGCCAGGCACAGGAGTACGATCGACTTACGCATAAGCCTCTTTTAGAACTTTATCGCGGCGTTGATCTGCACGGTGCGTCCCGGCGCCGCAGAAGTAACCTGCCCGAAGGCAGGCGACACACGATTCGTATTCGGGGCGCCCCAACGCACCAGGTTGAAGGGATTGATTGCGTCCGCGCTCAGGTCCAGCGTCAAGCGCTCCTTGATCCTGAAGACTCGCCCGATGGTGAGCGCTTCCTGCTTATCCCAAAATCCCCTTACCCAGCTTAACGTGGGCGCGAGAGTGCCGAAGTTGAATCCAGTGGTGGGTGTAAATGCCGCCGCGTTGAGGTACCGGCTGGTGGCGGGATCGAAGTCGGCCGGATTGGTGATCAGGTAGGGCGAAACGCCCGCCACGGCGCTGGCGCGCTGCTGATAGCCGAGCGCACTGAGATTACCGGCGGCGCCCGTGATGGTCAGCGGCAAGCCGGAGCTGTATTTGACGGACCCGTTCACCTTCCATCCGGAAACAATGCCATTCACCACGCGCGAGCTCTTGCCAAACACCGCCTTGCCGTTGCCGAACGGGAGCTCGTAGGCCCAGCTAAAGCTGTAGCTGAAAGCCGGCTGGGCATCCTGCTGGAAGATCCGCGAGCCCGGATACTGATCCTGCACCAGCGTGAAGCTCTTCGACCAGGTCACAAAGCCGAACAGCGTCAATCCTCGGGCGAATCGCCGGTTCGCCTTCACTTGAAGTGCGTGGTACTTGGCCTGGCCGACCGGATCGGCAACGCCGCCAGGAAACGCTCCTCCCAAAAACACGCCGCTGCTGGTGGTGACCGCCGTGTACTGCGGGTACGGCCGCAACGACTGATAAACGGTATTGGCCCCGCGCTGCGAGGCAAACGCCGGATAGGGAGATACGAAACCGGCAGCCGCAGCCGCATCCGAGGTGATGGGCTGCAGCAGAAGATTTCCGTACTTCAGATTTTCGATCGGCATGTAGTTGTAGTTCGTTGCAAAGCCCTGGTGCGTGGATTTGTATCCAATGTAGTTTGCCTCGATGCTCGTATCGCGGAGGATCTCACGCTGGATTCCGAAGGTCCAGTTGACGGTCTGCGGAAGCCGGGTTCCGGTTCTCGGAATAAAGGTGATGGCCAGACCGTTCGAGAACGAAGGATCGAGCGCGGGCGGCCTTTGGAAGGTTTGCGGGAACGTACCTGTATCCAGGTAATACAGCGGCGTGTAGTTATCTGGAGAGCTGAACGACGGTGTGTTCGAGAACCCTGCCGTCGGCGGATTCGCCGTATTGCCCGAAGCCGCGTAATAGATGCCGGCGGAAGCCCGAATCACGGTCTTGTTGTTTAGCTGGTAGGAAATGCCCAGGCGGGGGCCAAAGCCCTTCTTCCATCCATCCTGGAAGTCCCCGCCAATCCGTCCGGGGCCTTCGCCGATGAAAGCCAGTGCACCCAGCCGTCCCCCCGCGCCAGGGTTTGGCAATCCGGGCTGGAAGCTGGAAATCTTGTTCTGGACTTCCGAGAAGGGCGGGTCGTAGTCCCACCGCAGTCCATAGGATAGAGATAGAGCTCGCGTGATGCGCCACTCGTCCTGAACAAAGAGTCCGTAGCGAATGAAGCGGGACCCCCAGGTCGGCTGGATGTCTGCGCTTACCGTCCCCACCGCGCCCAGTAGGAAGCTGGCGTAAGAACTTCCCCATGTCCCGAAATTCGGCGAATTCGGCTGGCTCGTCATCCCGTTGGTGAAGGTGAAGATACCGGCTGCGCCGCCAAGGAACCGGCGATTGATTCGGTCCCGGTCGATTTCCGCGCCGAACTTCAGCGTGTGCTTGCCTTTGATCCAGGTGAGATTCTCGATAAATGAGTACCGGACATCGCGCCAATTCTCGTCGTAGCCGCGATTGAGCTGCGCGGGAGAAACCGCTCCGCCGCTGAAGTTGATCTGCGGGAAAGCTCCCGTATCGGCGGGAATTCCCGTGATCCCAGCCTTCTGGTCCCACCCTTGCCCGTTGGTCTTATTCAGACCGAGATTGTAGTAACGATCCACTGCCAATGTGAGATGGTTGACGATCGTCGGGCTGACAATATAGTCGTGGTTCAGGCGGACCTTCCAGCTGTTGGCGATCTGGTCGAATACGTTGTCCAGCGGGTTCGTTTGCGGCTGGCCCCATGCGGGCGCATCCGTCATGCCTCCCGACCAGATGATGCGTGGACGCTTCTGGTAGGTGTAGCTGCCTTGCAGTTTTTGCTTCGAAGAGATGCTGTGGTCGATCTTTACCAGCGGAACATAGGTGTTGTAGAACGGCCACGTTGCCGCTGCCTTGCTGTTGAAGTTATTTACAATGCCGGCCAGAGTCGGAGCAGGCATGTACCCCGCCACTAACTTAGCCAGAGGTGTAATTCTTTCCTTGGGGATGATGTTGCCTTGGAACTGCTTGCGAACCACGCTTCCATTGCCGTCCGGTGCGGATGTGGCGGGGTCGAAAATAGGAATCTGCCCGGAAGCATTTCGGAGCCCGCTAAAATCCCCGTTTAGGAAGTCGCGCGTGGGGATGGTGATGATATTCCCGCTCGCGCCATAACGCGAGTAAAATACGCCCAGGCTGCCAAAGAAGAAGGTTTTGTCCTTGCCGTTGTAAACCCCGGGAATCACGATCGGGCCGCCGAGCGTGAATCCGCCTTCGTTTTGCCGGTAGGGCGTACGCGTCGGCTGGAAGAACGAACGGGCGTTTAGCTTATCGTTGCCGAGATGGTCGAACACGCTGCCGTGCAGTTGATTGCCGCCGGAGCGGATGGTCACATTGGCGAACCAGTTGCCGAAGCCGCCATACTCCGCGTTGAACGAGTTGGCGACGATACTCACTTCACCTACCTGCTCTATCATGGGTCCGTTCTCGGAGAAAGCGCCGACCAGAATGCGCTGGCTCGCGGGAGCACCATCCAGGAACGTCTCCGTTTTACCGAGCGGCGCTGCGTTCACACTGGGCGTGAAGGTGTTCGCGTTGGTCGTGCCCGGCAGGCTGCCGAGAACCGCTGTGACATCTCTCTTAGTGCCGACGACGATTATCGGCAGGCTTTGGATCAGGTCCTGCTTGAACCCGGCGGCGTTGTTCATGGTGGCCGAGTCCAACAATGGCGCCTCATCCCGAACCGTCACCGATTCCGTCACAGCCCCGATCTCCAGCGTTACGTCGACCCGAATGGTGGCGCGCGGCCGGACCTCCACGGGCTCACGCGTCACGGCCTTAAATCCGGTCTTCTCGAAAATCATCCGGTAGTTGCCCGCCGGAAGGTTCGGAAGAGTGTACAAGCCTTCCGCGTTTGTGGCCGATTCCAGAACGCTGTTGGTGTCGATACCAACCACCTGAACTTTCGTTTCGGCGACCGAAAGGCCACTGGGGTCGCTCACGACGCCTTGAATCGTGCCGCGGTCGATTTGTCCCCAGGCGGCGGTGCTGAGAAGCGCCAGAAGCGCGCCCCTGAAAATCCATCGCACTGCGGCATCGGACCAGGTCTTCCCGGACATTGGAGTCAGCATAGACATCTCCTTTGGTTTGCCTGTTCTAGATTTACGGCAGCGCCTTCTGAAGAGCAGCCGCCAATACTCCGGTCATCGCCTGGTAGCCTTCGGCATTCGGGTGCAGACCGTCCGTCGAGAATGCGTCTTTGAGCCAACCCCGCTCATCCACCGACACACTGAAATAGTCCGCGTAGACGGCTCCGACCCTGGCGGCGTAGTCCTTCATCCAGGCATTCAGCTTCAGGATGTCTCCCGCAGGATGACTGTCCGTCATCTTGGCGGCGATGCGCGGAGGGCCGCCTCTGCCGGGGCCCGCGGGTGCAGGCGGGGCGCTTTGCGACCGCTGGTATGGATAGTCGCTCACCGGCAGAACCGAGCACAGGACGACTTTGATTCCGTGGTGCTGCGCCAGCTCCGTCATGGCCATGATGTTCTGCTGGATCATTTCCGCGGTTTCAGGCCCCGTATTCCGGGCAATGTCATTGGTGCCGGCCAGCACGACCATCGCGGCGGGCTTCAACTCGATGACATCGGGATACATGCGGACCAGCATCTGCGGGGTCGTTTGACCTCCGATGCCGCGGTTCACATAGGGCTTACCCGGAAAGGATTCCTCCAGGTTCCAGAAGTCGGTAATCGAGTCGCCCATGAAGACCACTCGATTGGCGGGCGCCGCCTGCTTCTTCAACTGCTGGTTGGCCTGATGATAACGGCTCAGTTGATTCCAGTCCTGAAGTTGATCGGCGAGCGCTCGCGCGTTATTGACCAGACAGCAGTTGGCGCGAGGAGGATTAAACTCTTCCGTCAGTTGCGCGCCGGCGGGGATCGCTGCCCAGGCCAGTCCTAAAACAAGAAATGTTCGAATTCTCATAAAGCAAGCGCGAGGCCAACCTGTATTGACAAGCTATCGAGAAGACGCACGACTGGCCCCAGCAAGTGGAATATAAACTGGCATTGTCCGGCAAGTCAAGCGGGTTGCGTCAAAAAAGATGAACCTGTATTATCAGATTTATGGCTCAACTGAAGGCCTCGGCGAAATACGAGGTCATCCGGCAGACCCTGGCGGACGCAATCGTATCCGGGCAACATCCACCGGGGCATCGCCTCCCCAGCGAATCGGAGCTGGTCAAGACCTTCGGCGCTTCCCGGCCGACCGTGAACCGCGCACTTCGTGAACTTCAGCTGGCAGGCCTGATTGACCGTCGCGCGGGCTCGGGCAGCTATGTGCGCGCCGATGCCGCGGGACGCAGCCATACCTTCGGCCTTCTGATCCCCGAACTCGGCCGCACCGAGATCTTTGAGCCGATCTGCAGGGGGATGGCGGAAGCGCAACACGGCAGCCAGCACGTGCTTCTATGGGGCAGCTCCTTCGGCGACGAGGCCAACATGGAGCAGCAGGCCTTCCAAGCCTGCCGCCAGTTAGTGGCCAAGAAGGTATCCGGTGTCTTCTTCGCTCCGCTGGAATTGACTCCGAAGAAAGACGCCATCAATCGCGCCATCGCAGAGGCCCTCGATCGGGCCGCGATTCCGGTGATTCTTCTGGATCGCGACCTGGTGTCCTACCCGGACAGAAGCCGCTACGATCTGGTCGGCATCGATAACCGGCGGGCGGGCTACGCGATCACGA
>DATIRX010000359.1:0-5829 GCA_035469225.1 Bryobacteraceae bacterium | reverse complement strand
TGGTGAAGTAAACGTATCGAATGAATCCGGTTTTTTGGTAGTAAACAATGCCGGAATTCGCGTGATAGAACAGGTATGAGATCAGGAACAGGACCGATACGGTGAAGGCCGCCAGCATAGTTTTCTTGTGTTGTTCTCGTTTGCCGGCGCGGATCAGGGTGTGCCCACGCAGCAAGAGGATCGCGGCCGTGGCGTTGAGAATCGCGTTGACCGTGGGGAGTTCGTGAACGTCGATCACCGGTGAGGAATGCCTTCTTTTAGAAGCGTGCGAGCATCGGCAATCAGACGCTGAATGGCATCCGGTTCAGATGTCAGGTAGAATCCGCGGATCTCCGATTTGCGATCCACCAGCACGAAGCGAGTGGAGTGGTCGAAGGTACCGTCCACCGGGTTGAGCTTGAACACGTCCTGGCCGAGATGATTCAAAGTCTCGCGCGGGCCGGTGAGGAAATACCAGACGCCGGGCGTGGCGTTGTAGAACGCCGCGTATTTGGCGAGCTTTGCTGGAGTATCGCGGTCGGGATCGACGGTCATCGAAACCAGCTTGATGTCCTGCCCGGCCAGGGCCGTCTGGATTTCATGCATCTGCGAGCTCATGCGGGGGCATGGACCGGGGCAGTTGGTGAACATGAAGTTCGCGACCCACACGTGCGTAAAAAGGGAATCGCTGTTGAAGTCAGCGCCAGTCTGGTCAGTAAGCGTGAATGTAGGGATCCAAAGGTCCGTTTCGGGGAGTGGATGGGAGCATCCAACCAGCAACAACGGTAAGAGGCTAACTGTCCAGCGCCATGAGGCCATAGAGCAAAGGAAGGTAGAGCACGCTGGCAAGCAGCACCCGGCGGGCCTGGACGCGGGTTTGATTCGAATTGGCCTGGAATCCGGCGTACAGCACGATGGTTCCCAGAATCGAGGCGCCGAACAAGTACAGGTTCCCGGCCATATCGAAAAACTTGGGCGCCAGGCTCATGGGAACAAGCGCCATGGAGAACCACACGATGCGGCGGGCGGTGGAATCGACCGTCGGTTCTACGACGGGCAGCATGCGTATGCCGGCACGCGCGTAATCCTCGCGATACATCCACGCGATGGCGTAGAAGTGCGGGAACTGCCACAGGAAGAGAATGGCGAAAAGAATACCGGCCTCGTAATTCAAATGCCCGCTGGCAGCGGCGTAGCCGATCAGGGGAGGCATGGCGCCGGGAATCGCGCCGATGGTGGTCGAAACCGGGGAAACGCGCTTCAAGGGTGTATAGACGAACAGGTAACTGGCGAGAGTGAACAGCGCCAGAAGTCCCGTAAGCAGGTTGACGCCGGCACAAAGCTCGAGGAATCCCGCGGCCGACAACACGGTTCCAAATAACAGCGCGTGGTTGGCCGTGATGCGGCCGGAGGGAATCGGACGGGCTTTGGTGCGGTTCATCAGGCCGTCGCCTTCATGCTCGTACCACTGATTCAGCGCTGCCGTGCCGCCGGCGATCAACAGAGTTCCCAGCAGCGTATGAAACAGCTCCATCCAGGTCCAGGGACGGCCCAGGTGGGTGCCGAACATGAACCCGATGCCCGTGCTCATCAGGATGAACAGGGTGATCCGCGGCTTGGTGAGCTCCAAATAGCGGTTCATGAAGTCACCGCCTGGCGGGCCTGCGCGATTTCCGGCGTGGTCACGCGCACGTTGCGGCGAATTTGAATTGCCAGCACGACGCTGGCCGCCAGAGTCAGGCCGCCCGTGGCGACATGCGCGACCGTGGTCAGTACCATTGCCAGAGGATACGCGGCGGCGTTCATCCGCGCGAAGTACGCGGCGATTCCCAGAACCACCTGGACGCCCGTGATGGTCAACAGCGCGAGGGCGGCCGGACGCAGCGCGCGATGCCGGGGAAACTGCTGCAGCACGAACACACCCGCCAGCAGGATCACCAGCGGGACAATCATCGCACCGATGACATGAGGAAGAAGTCCGAATGCGCGATGGCGGAATCCGGCGCCCAGCGCGATCTGGAGCAGTATCAAGAAAGGCGTCAGGATCGCCAAAGAGCGGAGAGACGGCCAGCCGTAGTCCTCCACCGGCTCGGGACCTTCCTGCCACTTCCGCGACGTGAAAACGGCGATGGCCACTGTAACCGAGAAGAACAGTTGCGCCAGGCAGGCATGGCCGATGCTGATCGGCGCGGGTTGCAGCAGAAGTACCGTGGCTCCGCCCAGAAGACCCTGGGCGACGACCAGGCTCACGGCGACCCAGCCCAGCCTGCGCATCCATGCTCTACCATGGGGAGGTTTCTCGACTCGGGCGATCCAGATCGCCAGCAGGATGGTCAGTATCCCGACTACGGTCGCGATCATGCGATGGCCGGTTTCGAACAGCACCCCGCCGGTCATTTGTGGAATCACCTGACCGTAGGAGAGCGGCCAATCGGGGACCGAAAGCCCGGCTTCCTTGCTGGTGACCGACGCGCCGGCCAGGACCAGCAATAAAGTGCACACGGCGACCAGAATCGCGTATCGGTGCAGCCAGGGGGATTGCATTGGGTTCGTTTCGTAGTACGGTGTTCCATTCCATTTTAGCGCGTAGAATGAAGGTTTTGTGATGCATCAGCCCATTCATACCGTGTACGGCGGCGCGCACCTGTTTAAATCAATAACTTGCAGCAAATTGAGCCTCCTCGCCCAGCGCTCCTTCGCCGAATATGCGCCTGATGGCCGGGCGCTCTGCGAGCTTTTTGGCCTTCCCGAGCCGCTTGCCGAAACCGTCCACAGGCGGGTGACGGAGAAGCTGGTGGCCGGAGCCGTAGAAGATTTTCGCATCGATTTCGAGGACGGATTTGGCTTTCGTCCGGAAGCGGAAGAAGATGCAGCCGTCGATCGCGCCGCGGGGGAAGTGACCGCGGCTGAGACCCTGCCCGCGCTGCTCGGAATCCGAATTAAATCTTTCCACGTGGAAACGAAAACGCGCGCCCTGCGGACGCTGGATCGTTTTCTTTCCCAGGCGACCCTTCCTAAGAACTTCGTGGTTACACTCCCGAAGATCACGGCGCCCCAACAGGTTGCAGAGTTGATTGAAGCGCTGCGGCCCTACCCCGGCGTGCGCATCGAAATCATGATCGAGACGCCGGAGTCGATATTCATTCTGCCAAAGCTGCTGGAAGCAGCCCAAGGCAAATGTATTGCCGCGCATTTCGGAGCGTACGATTACACTTCGAGCCTGGGCATTACGGCAGCGCATCAGACTCTGCAGCATCCGGCGTGCGAGTTTGCCCGGTCGATGATGCTGGCGTCACTGGCCGGATCCGGCGTGTGGCTCTCGGACGGAGCTACAAACATCCTGCCGATCCCGCCGGCGGTCCAGGCAGGCTGGAAGCTGCACTACGCCAACGTCCGGCATGCGCTCTACAACGGCTTCTATCAGGGTTGGGACCTGCATCCTGCGCAGATCCCGTCCCGATTGGTGGCGGTGTATGCGTTCTTTCTGGAGGGTCTGGACGAGGCATCGGAGCGGCTGCGCAATTTCATCGGCAAAGCCGCGCAGGCGACACGCGTGGGAGCGGTTTTCGACGATGCCGCCACGGGCCAGGGCCTGCTCAACTATTTCCTGAGAGCCCTCCGTTGCGGGGCAATACCTGAAGGCGAAATACCTGTTCTGACGGGGCTGACCGTGGCGGAGCTAAATTCCACATTTGATAGAATCCTAGCGGACCGAAGGAGGTCTCATACATGAAGCGATGGGCATTCATAGCATTAATGGCAATCGTGGCCCTGGCCGCCGCGCCTGGTTACAAAGTAATCGACAAAATTAAAATCGGCGGCGCGGGTCAATGGGATTATGTCTTCATCGACAGCGACGCCGGCCGCCTGTACGTATCGCACGGCAACCAGACGGAAGTGATCGATACGGCCGCGAATAAACTGGTAGGGACCATTCCGGATACAACCGGAGTGCACGGAATCGCAATCGCGAACGATTTGGGGAAGGGCTTCACCAGTAATGGCCGGGCCAATAACGTGACCATCTTCGACCTGAAGACGCTGACGGCCACGGGCAAAGTGGACACCGGAATGAATCCGGACGCGATCCTGTACGAACCCGTCTCGCATCGCCTGTTTACATTCAACGGGCGCAGCAGCGACGCGACCGTGATCGACCCCAAAGCGGGCACCGTGATTACAACCCTGCCGGTGGGGGGAAAGCCGGAGTTTGCCCAGTACGACGGCAAAGGCAAAGTCTACTTCAATGTTGAGAACACCGGGGAGATCGTGGAACTGGACGCCGCTAAGGCCGCCATCACCAGGCGCATCCCGCTGGCGCCCTGCGAGGATCCCACGGGCCTGGCGATCGACCGGCAGAAACAGCGCCTCTTTGCCGCCTGCGGCAACAAGAAAATGGCCATCGTGGACTATGCCGCCGGCAAGGTGATCGCCACAGTGGACATCGGCGCGGGCGCAGACGGCGCGGCGTTCGACAACGGCTTCGCCTTCAGTTCGAATGGCGGCGACGGAACCATGACCGTAGTCCAGGAAACCTCGGCCGGCAAGTTCGAAGTGGTCGAGACGGTACAGACTGCCCGGACCGCGCGAACCATGGTCGCCGATCCGAAGACGCACAAGCTGTATCTGCCGGCTGCTGAACAGGGTCCGCCTCCCGCTGGCGGCAAGGGACGCGGCACAGTGGTGCCGGACAGCTTTCACGTCATCGTGGTAAGCCGTTAAGCGCTCTTTTTAACGGAACGGATCAGACGCTCCGAGCGGACCGGTTTGGCGAGAACTTCGTTGACCAGGCTCCGCTCGGGACGGCCATCCAGGTCCGCGCTCCAACCCGCCAGCACCACAATCCGCAGGTCCGGCCGGGCCTCGCGAAACTCCCGAACCAGCGCGAGACCATCCTGAGGCGAGGGCAAGCGAAGATCGAGAATCACGCACTCCGGGGCATTTTCCTGAAACTGGTATCGTGCGGCGCTCACATCCATTGCCGTGATCACCAGGTGCCCGTCGCGTTCCAGCAGCATTTTGCGGATCTCGAGGCCGCCCGCGTCGTCATCGACAAGGAGAATAACCGACATCAGTTGAATTTCACGCTGGCAATCACCAGCAGCGGCATCTTCTGATTCCACGTTTCCGGCAACTGGTCGAAGGGCAGGCGGAAACTCTTGGTCTCGCCCGGCTTCAATCCGCCCATTTTGGGACTCACGATCGGCACGCGCTGGCGCAAAGCCATCTGGCCATAGGCGTCCTGGAACACGCAGTTGATCTCAACGGTATCCAGGTTGCGATCCCCGGCGTTGGTGATATTGCCGGAAATCTCCACCACCATCTGGCTGAAATAATTCTTGGAGCCTTTCATGTTCACGTCGGCCAGCTTGAGATGTCCGACATAGGCGCGACCCTCGGGACTGAGCGGCGCGTCCGCGGCCGGCGTACGAGGTGCGAGCTCCAGATAAGCGACCACGCCGCCGCCGGCCAGCACCAGTGCGATCAATATGATCAACGGAACCGCCGGCAAGGAACGCTTGCGCGGAAGGGCGGCAGACAGCGGAGTGTCACTGGCCACTGATGGTCATCTCCCCGATTAGCAAGGCGGGTGAAGCGATGGAGCTGCGGAACTCCAGATTTGAGGCGACCTGCTCCAGGCTCATCAGCATCTGTTTGAAATTTCCGGCGATGGTGATCTCGGAAACAGGATACGCCAGTTCGCCGTTCTCGATCCACAGTCCGGCCGCGCCCGAAGAGTAATCGCCGGTGACGGTGTTGGCGGAGGCGCCGATCAACTCCGTCACGTAGAGCCCCTGGCGCACCCCCGCGATCAAGTCCTGTTCCGAGCGCGATCCGGCTTCGATATAA
>DATIRX010000358.1:0-8710 GCA_035469225.1 Bryobacteraceae bacterium | reverse complement strand
CTTCTGGCCATCGGGCTGACGCGGCGCCTGGTGACCACCGTGTTTTTCGCGGACGATCCCGTCGTGAGTTTAGAGGAAGTTCGAGATCCGGTGCTGGATTGCGTCGCCGGCGCGGCTGCGCGCAAGCGGCTGTTCGCTCGCCGCGAAAACGCCGGCGAATATCGCTTCGACATCATTCTGCGGGGCGAGAACGAGACGCCGTTTTTCCTCGATTAGCGGAGGGCGAGGCATGCCTCGCCCCTACAAACGCCAACGTATTTTTTGTAGGGGCCGGGCATGCCCGGCCCGGATTACGGCAGACTGAACACGTAGATCGCGTTGTGCACGGGCGTCTTCAGCTCGGGCACCTCTGCCGACAGCTCGGGGACCTTCAGGTTGTCGCCGGTCATCACCGCGATGTACTGCTTGCCGTTCACGGCATAGCTGATGTTGCTGACCGAGACGTTCCCGCCCAGGATCGATTCCCACAGCTGCTTGCCTGTGGCCGCGTCGAAGGCCCGGAAGCGGCGGGACATGTCGCCATGAAATACCAGGTCGCCGGCGGTGGCCAGCATGGCTCCATTGCCGGGCGCGCGGCCAACGTCGAAACGCAGAATTTCTCCGGTCGTCAGGTTGATCTTGGCCAAGCCGGTGAGGGCCTTGGGATCCGAGCCCGGACGCGGCACCACTTTCCAGCTTTCGCGATTGCCGGGGCTGGCGGTGGTCAGCTCGCGGCAGTTGTCGATGTAGGAGGTGTACAGCGAATTGGTGGAAGGTGAATATGCCGTGGGCCAATAGCTGCGCGTATTCCAATAGCAGATGGTGTGCTTCTCTCCGGGAGTCTTGAAGACGTTATCCCAGTTGATGGATGTCTTGCCGGTCTTTACGTCGATATTCGAGATGACGTATTCGGGCGCGTCGTAGGGGAAGGGCGTGGCCCACAGAAACTGTCCCGTGCCGCGATCCAGCGCGAAGATGCCGCCGGCTTCTCCGATGGTGACCGCCAGGTCGTGCTCCTGGCCCTTCGGAACGTCGGGGTTGATCCACTTCACGAACTTGGGATCCGGGCTCACACGAGTGCGGACCAGGGTACGCTCGTGGGTGAAGTCGGAATCCCAATCGTCGCCGGGCAGATGCTGGTAATACCAGGCCAGCTTGCCGGTATTAGGATCGAGAGCGATGGTCGAATTGCTGTAAAGATCCGATGGCGCGGTGCGGGAAACTGCATCCGGGTTGCCGCCATGCCGCGTGGCGCGCTGATCGGGCATGGGATTGGCGATACCCCAGTACAACATTTTGCGGATGGGATCGTACGCGCCCGGAAGTCCCCAGGTGGAAGCCAGCCTCCGGTCCAGAGGCGCGCCGGCCCAGCTCTCATCCCCGGGCTCGCCGGGAGCGGGCGTAGTGTAGAACCTCCAGAGCTCTTTGCCGGTCAGAGCATCGTGCGCGGAGATATAGCAATTCGCGCGATTGCCGGCGCAGGCCCCGCCGGAGATGATCTTGCCTTCCACAATCAGCGGTCCGGATGTGTTGCCGCGGGAATCGACCTTGGTTTGCCAGCGCTGTTCACCCGTGCGCGCGTCCAGGCCGACCACGAAGCTATCCGGCGCCGTGTAGGCAATGATGTCCTCGTAGATGGCCAGCGACTTGGTGCGCCCCTGGGCCGCGACATTGGCGGGCACATTGCGCTTGTATTCCCACAGCAGGTTTCCGTTGGCGGCATCCAGCGCCTGCACCACGGCGCCGGGGTTGACCACATACATCACGCCGTTGTGCACGATGGGGATGGTCTCCGTCTGTCCGGCTCCCATGCCTCGCGTCCAGACCATGCGCAGCTGTCCCACGTTTTGTTTGGTGATCTGCTTGAGAGGGCTGAAGCGCTGGGCGTCATAGGTCCGGCTGAACATCAGCCAGTCGTCGGGGCTCGGATTCTCCAGCATTTGCTGCGTGACGGGAACGAAGCGCTGGACTTGCGCTGTCAAGAGAGCGGAACAAGCGAGGAAGGAAAAAATGCGCATCATCGTGACAGGAATTATACTCGATTTGTGCGGGCTGCCTGGTTGTTCGTGCTTCCTATGCTGCTCTCCGCCGCGGACCTGACCATCGACCACGTCACGGCTGCCGGCATCAACCTGAGCACCATGCGCGCCCGCTTGGCGGCGATCGGGATTCCGTCGGAATACGGCGGCCCGCACAGCAATCACGCGACGGAAATGGCGTTGACCAGCTTTCCGGACGGCTCCTATCTGGAGCTGATCGCGATTCAGTCTGATGCCGACGCCGCGGCCGTCGCGGCGCATTACTGGTCCCAACACATGAAAAACGACGCGGGACCAAGTGCCTGGGCCGTTCGGCCGAAGGATTTCGATTTCGAAGCCAGGCGTCTGCAAGCCCGGAACCTGACCGTGCAGCCTGCGCGCAGCGGGCGAGCGCGTCCCGACGGCGTGCGTCTGGAATGGGAGGCCGCGCCCGTCGGCCCCGGTCCCAACGGCGTATTCTTTCCGTTTCTGATTCGCGATTTCACGCCGCGCGAGCAGCGGGCGGATCCCAGCGGCAAGCCGACCACCGACGATTTCAGCGGCGTGTCACGCGTCGTGATCCTGGTCCGCAATCTGAAAGCCGCCATCAGCCGCTATCGCCAGGTCTACGATCTTCCGGCTCCCTCCCGCCAGACGGACCAGGGTTGGGGTGCCGCTCTGGCTGGATTTCCGGGCACTCCCGTGGTCCTCGCTGCACCTCTGAACGACCGGTCCTGGCTGGCGGCGCGGCTGAAGCAGATCGGGGAAGGTCCCGCGGCATTTGTCCTCAAGGCGGCCAATGCCAGGCCCCACGACAGCACCGCCACAGCAGCCTGGTTCGGCTCGACGATTTCCTGGCTCGACACGCAGAAACTCGGCTGGTGGCTTGGATTCGAGTGATCTGCGACGATAGTCACATATGGCCAGATTCGTGATCGCTCCGCACATGCGCCTGCAGGAATGGGTTGCCGAAGAGAAGGGTTATTTCGCGGGCGAAGGCCTGGACTATGAATTCCGCGACGAGCTGATCTCGAAGGACGGTAAGAAACACGATCTGGGCGAAAAGGTGGGTGCGTATCAGACGTTTGAAAAAGGGCGCACCAGCGACATCAGCTGCGCCTGCCACTGGACGGTGAACGTCGCGGCCACCAACGGCCACGGCAAGTTGTACCGCGATGCGTACTCGGTTTCGCCCGCTGGAATTTTCGTGCCGCCCGATTCGCCCATCCACACTCCAGCCGATCTGGCCGCAGTTCCGATCTCCGTGGGGTTTCAATCCGGCAGTCACTATTCGACCATCCAGGCTCTGGAACCGTATCTGAAGCCCGATCAGATCAACCTGTCATTCTCGGAAGGCTTGCTGTTCCACCGCATGGAGCAGTTGATCGACGGGAAAGCGCCCGCGGCGTCGCTGTTCAGCGGTCCCTATTACTTCGCGGAGCAGTTGGGGTTCCGCAAGATCATCGACAGCACGTTCATGATCGCCACGCTGATCACCGGCGACCCCGATCCGCAGGACGTACGCAAGTTTTTCCGCGCTCTGCGCCGGGCGCAGCGCGACATCGACCTGCGGCCGGATTTGTATACGCACTATTACAGGAAGGAATTCCCCGCGCGGTTCCACGATCAGATGGACACCCGCCGCTGGGGACCGGGCGAGCGTATCGTCTTCGAGCCCTACACGCGCGAGGTATTCGAAGAATCCTTCCAGTGGATCGCCGAGCGCCCCATCTTCGCCGAAGGCGGTATGGGCGAGTGCAACTACGATCAAGCCACCGTATCGGTGCCGGCCGAGTAGGGCGAGACGCCCAGCGTGAGCGCATCAAAGTCCCCTCCGGAATTTGCCAGCCGAATCGCCGCCCGGCTCGACCGGCTTCCGCTGACGCGCACACTGTGGCGGCTGGTCTTCCTGATCTCCCTCGGCGGCGCGTTCGAGTTCTACGATATTTTTCTGAGCACCTACATCGCGCCCGGGCTGGTCGCCGGCGGGATGTTCACCAGCAGCGCGGCGAATCTTTTTTCGATCAACGGCATCGGATTCTTCGTCTTCTGCACTTTCGCGGGAATGTTCGTGGGCTGCATGGGCTTCGGGTTCGTAGCCGACCGCTTCGGCCGGCGTGCGATCTTCATCTCCTCGCTGATCTGGTATTCCATCTGCACCGCCATCATGGCGTTCCAGAACACCGCGGCCGGCGTCGACACGTGGCGCTTCATCGCCAGCATCGGCGTGGGCCTGGAAATGGTCACCATCGATACCTACCTGCCCGAGTTCATTCCGCCGAAGGGGCGCGGCAGAGCCTTCGCGTTGTATCAGTTCGTTGCGTTCTCTGTCGTGCCGGTTGTCGCGCTGCTGGGTTGGCTGCTGGTGCCCAGGAAACCGTTCGGCCTGGACGGATGGCGCTGGGTGGCGCTGATCGGCGCGGTGGGCGCGATTGTCGCGTGGTGGCTGCGTCAGGGACTTCCGGAGAGCCCGAGATGGCTGGCGCTGCACGGTCGCGAGCAGGATGCCGAGCGAGTCATGGCCGACATCGAATCACGCGTCGCAAGGGACATCCAAGCTCCGCTGCCGCCGCCGGGTCCTCCCATCCCTGTGGCCGCCGGGTCGAGCACATTCCGCGAAATCTTCCGGCCGCCGCATGGAAAGCGCACGCTGGTGCTGTCGATCTTCAACCTGATGCAGACCATTGCATTCTACGGGTTCGGCTCTTGGGTGCCGACGCTGCTCATCGCCAAGGGGATCAACATCACCACCAGCCTGGAGTACTCGTTTATCATCGCGATCGCGAATCCCGTGGGACCCCTGCTCGGAATGCTGGTTGCCGACCGCATGGAGCGCAAGTGGCAGATTTGCTGCGCCGGTCTGTGCATCGGAATTTTCATTTACTTGTTCGCCATCCAGGAAAGCGCCGCGCTGGTGATTTTGTTCGGCGTGATGGTGACGCTTTCGAACAACTGGATGTCGTCCGCGTTTCACAACTACCAGGGTGAGCTGTTTCCGACCCGTATCCGCGCGCGCGCCGTGGGATTTGTCTATAGCTGGAGCCGTGTCAGCGCGGCATTCGCCGGCCTGCTGATCGGATTCTTCCTGAAGGAAGGCGGCACGCCGGCGGTGGCTTTGTTTATCGCGGCGGCCATGGTGATTATGATTGTCACCATCGGCGGTTTTGGGCCGAGGACCCGCCATTTGGCGCTGGAGGAGATCTCGCACTGATGGAATCCCGCCAGGCGAAGAAGGTCGTGGCGGCCGCGCGGGTGCTCTCGCGGTGGACCTGGCGACCCACCGGGCAGTGCCCCGTCATCGACGGCGGCCGGGCGGTTTAGACCTTGGTCAATAAGCCCTTTCGTCCCGAGACTCGGATCGTGAAGCGCACTGGCTCGCCGCCGGTTCGCGAGCATAAATCCGACATCTGCGTGATGGGCGCGGGCATTTCGGGAGTGTCTGCGGCGATCGAGGCCGCGCGCCTCGGCCGCAGCGTAATTCTGGTCGACGGCTTGCCGTCGCTGGGCGGCCAGGCGGTGAATTCGATTATCGGGATGATCGTCGGCTTGTTCGGCAATCCTCCCGGCAGCCGGCAGCTCACCCACGGCATCGCCGACGACTTGATTCGCGACTTGGGCGCCACCGGCGACTTGCACCTGGTGATGGGCGGCGTTTCACTCAACGCGCTCTACAACGAGGTGGCCCTGGGACGCTGGGTGGAGCGCAAGATTCTCGAGTTGAAAATCACGCCGCTGGTCGGCGCGGTTCTCCGGCGCGTCCGCATGGACGGCCGCAGAGTCTCCGCTCTGGAGCTTGCCACGCGTTATGGCGACGTGGTGGTGCGCGCAAACGGATTCGTCGATGCGACCGGGGACGCGGCAGTGGTCTGGCAGGCAGGCTTGGAGTGCCAGGAACCCGCGGAAGGCATCATCTACGGATCGCAGATGATCGTGATCGAGAATTTCAGCGAGGCGCACAAGCCCGGCCGCGAAGAAATGTCCGCGCGCATCCGCGATCGCGGCGAGCACTACGGGCTGGTCCGCCGTGACGGGTTCGCCATGAGCTTCCCCGGCCGCGCGACCGCCGTGGTGAACATGACGCACATTGAGACGCCGCTCGATCCGCTGGAATCCTCGCGTATCGGCATCGAGGGAAAAGATCAGGCCGATCGCACCATGAACTTCCTGCGCAGCGAGTTTCCTGCGGCGTTCGGGCAGGCTCGCGTGCGAGCCTATGGATTGCCGGGGATTCGCCAGACACGATGGATCGTCGGCCGTCATCATCTGACGGTCGAGGAAGTCCGCCAGGGCGTGAAGTTTCCCGACAGCATCGCGCGCACGGCATGGCCGCTCGAGCAGCATCATCATGCCGAGGGCTATGTGTGGGAGCCGTTCGCTCCCGATCACGTCCATTACGTGCCGCTGGGCAGCATGACGCCTCCAGACGCGGACAATCTGCTGGCTGCCGGGCGCTGCATCGATGGCGATGCCACGGCGCTCTCCAGCGTGCGCGTGATGGGACCATGCATCGCCATGGGCGCGGCCGCGGCGCATGCGCTCGATCTGGCCGGACGCGGCAACGTGCAAGATGTCGATCTCGCAGCGTTGCGTCAGCGCCTGCGGGCCAATATCGAGGACTGAGTGTGCATTTGTGGGAGAATAACGTCAGGCGGAGCGCACCTAATTGTGGTGACGAACCAACAACTTTACCTGGCCATCGGGATTCCGATGCTGTTTAATGCCACTTTGATCGGGCTGGTCGTTGCCCTCATGAATGCAAAGTTCGGCGCTCTCGACGCCAAGTTCGAAGGCAAGTTTGCTAGAATTGAAGCCCGCCTCGACGCCATCGACAAGCGTTTCGACGATATGCGCGATCTGTGGCGCGCCGAACTTCGTCGGGTCGAAGAAGTGCTGGACGCCCGGCTGAAGCACATCGAATCTCGTTAAACAAAACTCTGCATAGCAGCGGTTGGCGCACAATAGAAGCATGCGGCTGACCGATCAGGAAAAAGCCATGCTCGATGGCGCCGAAGGTCCCGCCAAGCAGAAGGCCATGGATCTGCTTGTCCGCTATAGCGAAGCGCTGGGAGCCGAGCGCTTTGTCGACGTCACCAATATCGCCGGCGTTCCCGGTTCCTCCACGCTGTTCCTGCAAAATTACTACAAGGAGCATGGGGGCGGCAGCTTCGAAGACGTCTTTTCGCGCTTCGATCTGGATAGCGATGAGACCGTTCCGTTTCCTCAAGTCTCGGGCAACTGCTGTCACCTGCAAGGCGGCATGGATCCCGAGCTGTGGGCCGAGCAGGGCATGAGTCCCGAAGCCTTCGCGCATCAGAAGCAGGACGAAGCCGAAGTCGCGCGCCACGGAATCCAGGTGCTCAAGACATGCACGCCGTATCTGGCAGGCAATATGCCGGCCTATGGCGAGCACTGCGCGTGGATGGAATCGTCCGCCGTGGTCTTCTGCAATTCCGTGGTCGGCGCGCGCACCAACACCGAGGGCCGCGAGAGCACCAGCGCGGCGATGCTCACGAACAAGATTCCCGACTGGGGCTTCCATCGCGACGAATACCGTCGCGGCACGCACTTGATCCAGGTGGATGTCCCCGTCGAGACCGTCATGGATTGGGGCATGCTTGGCTATTTCATCGGCGACGCCGTGCAGGAAAATATTCCGGTGATCACCGGAAAGCTCGGACAGCCCGACCTCATCCACCACAAACATTTTGGCGCGGCAGCAGCATCCTCCGGCGGTACCGAGATGTATCACGTGGTGGGCGTCACTCCGGAGGCGGCTACGCTTGAGGCGGCATTCGGAGCGAATCAACCCGCTGCGACCATTCACTACGGCCCCGCGGAGCGCCGCCGGGTCTACGAATCGCTCAATTCCAACGGCCGCGATTCGAATGTGGATTACGTGATGCTGGGCTGCCCGCACGCCTCCATCGAGCAGATCGGCCAGGCCGCGCGCCTGCTCGCCGGCAGGAAACTAAAAGAAGGCCGCAGCCTGTGGATCTTCACATCGCGAGCCGTCAAAAGCGTCGCCGATCTCAAGGGCTACACCCAAACCATTCGGGACGCCGGCGGCCTGGTGATGACCGACACCTGCTCCGCAATCGGCCGTATGCTTCCCAAGGGAACCAGGGTCGTCGCGCTCGATTCCGCCAAACAGGTTCACTACCTGCCGGCGATCATGGGCATCGAGGCCTGGTTCGGTTCCACCGAGGATTGCATCCAGGCGGCATTGACCGGCCGCTGGACGGGGGAGCTGCCATGACTTCTACGAAAATCGTCCTGCGCGGTCGCACCGTTGTCGGCGGCTGCGCGGAAGGCGAGGCGCTGGTAACCCGCGAGACGATTTCCGGCTGGGGCGGCATCGATCCCATGACCGGGACGATCATCGAAACGCGCCACGAACTGCGCGGCATCAGCTTCAAGGACAAGGTGCTGGTGTTCCCCGGCGCAAAAGGATCGTCGGGATGGTCCGCTGCGTTTCACCTGGCCCGGATCGCCAACTGCGCGCCCCGCGCTATGGTCTTCAACGTCATGACCACCAAGATCGCTCTGGGCGCCGTAGTCACGCGCGCGCCGTCGGTCACCGATTTCGACCAGGATCCCCTCAGCGTGATCGAAACCGGCGACTGGGTGAAGGTGGATGGTGATCGCGGGATCGTCGAAGTTCTTAAGAAAGTCGCTCTATAGTGAAGGTATGGGTCGTAAGGCTATCTGTGCAG
>DATIRX010000357.1:0-10543 GCA_035469225.1 Bryobacteraceae bacterium | reverse complement strand
CGTGGAATTCCGCTCGACAATCACCAGAAAGTATCCCAACTACGCTCTGGAGCGGCTGATCGTTTCGGCCGCGGATGCGGCGTTTCCGGCCGCCACAAAGTAGCTGCGAGCAGCAATCTAACTTGAATTACGAGATAATCCTCCATAATCGGACAGGAGATTGAACATGAAGAGCGTCTTATGCGTGCCCGCCATTCTATGCGTTACGTCTGCTCTAACCTACGCCCAGGATATGCCGAGCGGCCCGACCGGCACGTGGCACACCGAGTCTGTCTGCGAGCTCGGGTGCAATTGGACTGTGGTACTCAGAGCGGATGGGTCCAGATTGAACGGTGCGGCTCGTGATTGCCTGTCGAGAGATATCGAAATTTCCGACGGCCGTATTGAGGGCAGCACAATCACGTTCCAGTGCAAAAGTTTGGATGGCGATCGGACCACGGCGTTCACGGGCAGGATCAACGGAGACACAATTGCATTTGAGTGGGACCTCCGGGTCCGGGAAGGTGGCAACGGCCCAGATCCGAACAATGGAATGTTTGGAGCCTCAGCTCCTCACCGGTTTACTGCGAAGCGCGTTGTCGGTTCCACAGACGCGGACTTAGCGGAGATAGCTGACACCAGTGCCCGTATCCATAAGTACCCCGCAGTTAGTTTTGACCGGATTCTGCATGCCAGCCAAGAGCCACAAAACTGGCTCACCTACTCCGGAACTGTGTCAGGCCAGCGTTACAGTCCCCTTACGCAGATTACACCGGCGAACGTCAAGAACCTGGAGCTTGCTTGGATTTGGCAAGCCCAGTCGCAGGCACGCTTCGAGGCCACGTCCCTGGTAGTGGACGGCGTCTTGTACACGGTCCAGGCTCCCAATGATGTCGTCGCTCTCGATGCTGTCACGGGGCGCGTACTCTGGACCTATACGTATGCGCCGGCGCCAAGAGCCCGCGCCAGCGGAGGGGGCGGCCAACCCAATCGAGGTCTGGCAATCCTCGGCGAGACGCTCTTCATCGGAACACTAGACGCGCATTTGCTCGCAATTAACGCCGGTACCGGTAAGCTCGTGTGGAATACCACAGTGGCCGATGTCACGGACCCTGCATGCCAAGGGCACCTCTGTTACGTCATTACCCATGCTCCATTGGTAGTGAAAGATAAGGTGATCGTTGGCGTAGGCGGGGGCGAAGGCCCGATACGCGGTTTCATCGCAGCCTTTGATGTCACCACGGGGAAGGAAGTCTGGCGCTTCTACACTATTCCAGCGGCAGGTGAGCCGGGCAGTGAAACCTGGTCGGGCGATTCCTGGAAAACCGGAGGCGCCGGAGTCTGGAACACGGGAGCCTACGATCCGGATCTCAATCTCACCTACTGGGGCACCGGGAACCCTTATCCGCCATGGGACGGCAAAACTCGCCCGGGAGACAATCTCTACACCGATTCCGTGGTCGCCCTCGACGCGGACACCGGCAAGCTGAAGTGGCAGTACCAATTCACACCCCACGACGTTATGGACTGGGACGCGACCGAGATCCCCGTGTTGGCCGACATCCAATGGCAAGGGCGGCCGCGCAAAGTAATGTTGTGGGCGAATAGAAACGGCCTCATGTATGTACTCGACCGGTCTACGGGGCAGTTTCTGATGGGCAAGCCTTTTGTCGAGGTGAACTGGATGACCGGCTTCGACGAAAAGGGCCGGCCCACGCAGGTCCCCGGGCAACTTGACGATCCAGAAAAGACCAACATCGTGCCCTGGCTCGCTGCAACGAATTGGTATCCGCCGTCCTACAGCCCGAACACTGGGCTTTTCTACATCCCCTCGTGGGAGCGCGGGTCTATGCAGCGGCGTCCCAGCCCGAGCTACGGCGCAATACGGGCGTTCGATCCTGAGACTGGCGAAAAGAAATGGGAATTCAAACGGAACGATGCAATTTTTACGGCTGGAGCA
This sequence comes from Bryobacteraceae bacterium, assembly GCA_035469225.1. Lineage (GTDB taxonomy): Bacteria > Acidobacteriota > Terriglobia > Bryobacterales > Bryobacteraceae > Palsa-187. Next base: position 8,604 of record DATIRX010000357.1, on the reverse strand, counting down.
CTGACCACCGCCTCTGACCTTTTGTTTACCGGCGTGGGTGGCGACTATTATTCAGGAGACGCGGCGGCGCGGTTAGTGAACGGGTACTTCTACGCGTTAGATGCTCGCACGGGACAGCTTCTGTGGCAGATGTCGCTAGCTGGAAGTGTTCAAAGCGGCCCGATGAGCTACTCCGTCGGCGGCAAGCAATATATCGCGGTAACAGCCGGCAACACACTGTTCGCGTTTGCCTTGCGGCAGTAGCGCCTCGCGTTTCTTAAGAATGCCCCTTTCGGCGAGCGGTTTCTATCCGCTCGCGCCGGATGTATACTGGCCTCTGCCCGATATCCCCACAAGCATCAACAGGGAGCGCTTATGAAAACGGTGAAACTGACATTCTGGGGCGCGGCAGCAGCCGGCTCGCTGGTCCTTCTGACAATGTTTCTGGCGTCTTCGCCGGTTCAAATCACAGCCCAGCAGCCCGCCGGCGAAGCCGTACGCGTCGGCCCGGACGACATCGGAGGCGTCGTGACCAGTTCCAAAGGTCCCGAAGCCGGTGTTTGGGTGATTGCGGAAACCACCGACCTGCCCACGCGCTTCAGCAAGACAGTTGTGACCGACGACCGCGGACGCTACCTGATCCCCGAGCTTCCCAAGGCCAACTACACCGTATGGACGCGCGGTTACGGAATGGTGGATTCCGCCAAGACGAAATCGGCTCCCGGCAAGGTCGTGAACCTGACCGGCGTGATCGCGCCGAACGCGGCCGCAGCCGCCGAATACTATCCGGCGAACTACTGGTATTCCCTGCTCCAGCTTCCCGCAAAGAGCGAGTTCCCCGGCACGGGCCCGAACGGGAATGGCATTAACCCCGCCATGCAGAGCCAGGCCCAATGGGTGCGCCAAATCAAGACCGATAGCTGCGAATCCTGCCATCAGCTCGGCACCAAGGCCACGCGCACGCTGCCCACGAATCTCGGAACGTTCGATTCCCCGGCCCAAGCCTGGGCCCGCCGGGTGCAATCCGGGCAAGCCGGAGGCCAGATGGTCAACGGCCTGAACGCCCTCGGGGCGGCGCGCACCACAGCCGTATTCGGGGATTGGACCACACGCATCGCCAAAGGCGAGCTGCCGAAAGAAGCCCCTCCTCGGCCGCAGGGCGTCGAGCGGAACGTCGTCATCACACAATGGGATTGGGCCGACCCCAAGGCGTACCTGCACGATGAGATTGCCACCGATAAGCGCAACCCGACGGTCAACGCCAACGGTCCTCTATACGGCGCGCCCGAGGAAAGCCGCGACTACCTCCCGGTACTGGACCCGGCGAGTCACACCATCAGCCGGATTCAAGTGCCGTATCGCGATCCCAACACGCCCGGCCAGCCGAAGCCCTTGCAGCCCTCGCAGTTCTGGGGCGACGAGCCCATCTGGGACAGCCATATCACCGTGCACAATCCGATGATGGACGAAAAAGCGCGGCTGTGGTTTACATCTCGCGTGGGCGTCGCGGATAATCCGGCGTTCTGCAAGGACGGATCCAGCCACCCTTCGGCGAAAGTGTTTCCGCTGAACGCATCCGGCCGGCATCTGGCGATGTATGACCCCAAGACCAAGAAAGTCGAGCTGATCCGCACGTGTTTCAGCACGCACCACCTGCAGTTCGCCGAGGACACCAACAACACCTTGTGGACCAGCAGCGGCGGCGGCGGCGGCGCAGTCGGCTGGCTGAATACGAAACTCTGGGATCAGACGCACGATGAAGAGAAATCGCAGGGCTGGGCACCCTTTATCCTCGACACCAACGGCAACGGGAAGCGCGATGCCTATGTCGACCCCGATAAAGCCGTCGATCCCACCAAGGACAAGCGTCTCAATATCGGACTGTACGGCGTGACGGTCAGCCCCAAGGACGGCTCCATCTGGGGAACCGTGCTGGGCTTCCCCGGTGCAGTGGCTCGCGTGGTTCCAGGGACCGACCCCACTCATACGGCTCTGTCGGAATACTACGAAGTTCCGTGGAACAATCCGAACGCCAAGGTGCAAGGCTTCTCGCCGCGCGGGCTCGATATCGATCGCAACGGCGTGGTGTGGACGGTGCTCGCCAGCGGACACATGGCCAGCTTCGATCGCAGCAAGTGCAAGGCTCCGCTCAACGGCCCCAATGCCACCGGGCAGCATTGCATGGAAGGCTGGACGCTGTATCCATCGCCCGGTCCGAAATTCAAGGGCGGCGAAGAGTACGGCAGTGCCGACTCTCACTATTACGACTGGGTCGATCAGTTCGACACCTTCGGCCTGGGCAAGAACGTTCCCGTGGCGACCGGCAACGATTCCGATTCGCTGCTGGCACTGGTCAACGGGAAGTGGGTGATTCTGCGCGTTCCCTACCCCATCGGCTTTTTCGCGAAAGGGCTCGACGGCCGCATCGACGATCCGAAAACCGGCTGGAAGGGTAAGGGCCTGTGGACCACCTGGTCCACGCGCACGCCGTTCCATAGCGAAACCGGCAAGGGCACGACCAGTAAAGTCGTGAAGTTCCAACTGCGGCCCGATCCGCTCGCCCGATAGATGGTTTTGCGAGCGCTTACTTCACGTGGGCGCGATCCCGTTCATTCTCCGCGCAGAAATACTCCAGGATGTCGGAATCGGGAACCAGCTGATGCGTCACCTTGATGGTGAACGGTTTGGTGTACATCTTGGGATCGTCAAACGTCATTTCGATGTCCAGGCTGCCGAAATTCCGGCGACGGAAGCGCTCCGTTAAGCGCAGTGCCTCGCTGCGAGGGTGGCCCAGAACATCCAGCCAAGCCCGATCGTTAAACCCGATCGTATCCACAACCAGCGTCTCTCCCTCCCACCTGCCCACCGAATAGCCCAGCCACGACGGCTGGGGATCCTGGGGAAGCTTCCGCCCATCGGTATAAATCTGCCGATGCGCGTTATCGAGTTCGAGCAGGTCCACGATCAGTCCGGGCGTCTGCACGATCTTATGCACCTCCGATACCAGCGACGAAATCGGGATGCCCAGCGGCAGGCAATCCACGCCCGGATCCCGCACTCCGCCGCTGGCGCGCTGGCCGAAGAGCTTAGCCGCTTCGGGCCGCATGGGTTCTTCGCCGGGCTTGAAGTCGGCAAAAATGTTGATGGCGTATTTCGAAATGGTCTCGAGTTCCATGCCCGGAACACTGGTGGCGTCCGCGGCCTTGATCAAGTCCGCTCCAAAAAGACGCGTCAGCTCCGGCTTGCCGTCGGGCCGCACGTGCCAGACTCCGGATAGGTCCGGCTTGCCGTTGGAAGCGCGCGGCGCGGGGGCCGTCAGATTCGGTTTGCCGTCCCGCGTCCTGGGGGTTCCCGGGGCGGGATGGTTCAGCCACTGTCCGTACGCGCTGGTTCCCACCAGCGCCATCAGGACTATATATTTGCGGTTATTTGCCATTGGCGGCTTTTTTCTGTTCCTCGAGCACGGCATTGAACGCCGTCTCCTGAATATCGAGCTCGGCCTTGTACCCCTGCGGATCGATGAAAGGATTCGGCCCCTTGCCTATCTTCGGATACTTCTCGGCCAGATTGTACATGGCCGGGTGCGATCCCAGCGGCACATCGCACTTCAGTCCTCGCAGAATCCGGAAGCTGCGCTGATATTCCTCGGCGATCTGCGGCACCTGCTTGTTATTCACCAGCTGGGTGCCCTGATTCACGCCCACGCTTCCGATGATCACGACGTCATACGCCTTGCCGCCTTCTTCGACCGTCGCGGTCCAGGTGGTACACCCGCGCGTGTGTCCGGGAGTGAGGTGCGCCACCAGCGTCGTACCGCCCAGCGTAACTTTCTCGCCGTCGCGAATCGCTTTGTACTCCGGGCGAGGCTTGCCGCTGGGAGTGCGCATGGTCTGCAAAGCGGGAATATCCTCGGCCATGGCCATCACTTGCGCGCCGCTCAGCTCCTTGGCGAGCGCGTCGCCTTCCATGTGGTCGCCGTGCGCGTGGCTACCCAGCAGGATCTTGATATCGGTGAATTTGAAACCCAGTTTTTCGACCGATGCTTTGATGACTGGAACCGTCCGCTCATAATCGCTGTTGATCAAAATGTTCCCCTGCGGCGTGACGATCAAGAACGTCGCCAGGCTGCGCGTGCCGACGTAATAGATGTTTCCGATGATCTTGTGCGGCGGAAATGCCGTGTCCTGATCTTCCTTGGTCCCGACGTTGCGCGTGAACAGCTCGGCCGCCGTCCACACTTTTCCGGCCTGGGCCATCAGCCCCGCCGCAAGTCCGGCCAAGATGAATATCAGCAATAGCCCTAGTTTTTTAGTCCGCATGGTGGAAACAGAATATCAGGCGGCCGCGCGCTTGTCACCGGACGCGGCATGCGCCCACGGCTGCCGCAATACACGACGGATCGCCGCGCTCATTCCAATCATTGCCAGCGTCAGAACCACCGAGGCCGCCAGGCATTGCCACACGGCCAGCTGCCCCTTATAGGCCGCGAACCACCGGCCATACACCAGCTCCACATGGACCCAATACACTGCCAGCGATGTGGTCCCCAGCAGCCTCACGCCGCTCCATCCCGCGCTGAAATACTCGGTCCACAGGAACGCGACCGCGCCCAGCAGCAACGTGATCCCCAGCTTGCAGGCCACCAGAGCGGGGCTGTCCAGCCAGAAATTCGCATGAGGATAAATCGAAAACGGCAGGTTCGAAAAATACTGGCCGGCCAGCAGCAGGCCGAAACCGCACAAGGCGGCCCACTGCATCACACGCCCCCATTCGCCGCGTCTCACCAGAGGAATGGCGCTGCCGGCCGCCAGTCCGAACGCGAGATATGATCCCCACGGCAAGATGCTGAAGGACGCCTCGCCGGGAACGAAATAATCGCGCACCGCAACCGGAACCGCGCTGGTATCCATGCCGGCGATCACCGGCGCCAGGCCCGCCATCGCGACCCCGGCCACCATCGCCCAGCGCACTCGCTGCATTCCATGCGCCAGCGCCATGACTGCCAAGAGCGCCGCGGTCGCGCCCATTGCATTCAGAACGTCCACGCGCAGCAGATCGGTCCAGGGCCGTACCGGCAGGGCGAAGATCCACAGCTGGAGACGGAACGCGATCGCCAGCAGAAACAGATAGCGCGCGCGGCGCAGGGCGCCCGTGATCCGTGGCCAGGCGGGCAACTCGTCGCGACGGTTCATTCCCAAACCGAACGTAATCCCGGTCAGGAATAAGAACAGGGCGGCGGCCTCTCCGCCGAAGAATTGCGAAAAAATGAACACCGGATGTTCCCGCAGCTGGGGCTGCAAGAACGAATCGAACGTGTGTCCCTGCAGCATGACGATAGCTGCCAGCCCGCGCAGCCAGTCCAGGAAGATAATACGACCACTCGCCGCCGATGCTCTCACGTTCTGTTCAGTACTTTAGCTTTCCGAGAAACCCGAGCAGCAGACGGTTAAATTCCTCGGGACGCTCCATCATCACAAAGTGCCCCGTACCGGCAACCTGCACGTACTCCGAATTCGGAAAGGTCTTCTTTAGATTTTCGCGATTTGCCATCGGCGAATTGCCGGCGTAAATCCCCAGGACCGGCATCATCCCCACATCGTTGTTCAGGCTCGATGAATCGAAGGTTGCGTTCATCGCACCTACGGCGGTCGCTTCCGGCGGCGCCAGCATCATCTTCAAGACGTGCTGCTGGATGGCAGCCGGGGTGGCCGGAGTAAACATCCCCCGGATCATCGTCTCGCGAGCCTTCATCCCTTCGGGACCCGTCATCGCCGCGGGGTCCGGCGCGCCTCCGCGTCCTCCCCTGCCGGCAGCTCCGATGATCAATAATCCGTCCACGGGTACCAGTCCGGCTACATGCTTCGGATACATGCGCGCATACTCCCGGATGACCGGAGTTCCCATGCTGTGTCCCACCAGCACGGCTTTGTCGATTTTGGCCTCCGCCCGCACCGCCTCGACGGCCCGCGCGAACAGGATCATCGAGAATTTTCCATCCTTGGGCAGATCGCTCTTTCCGTGCCCCGGCAGATCTAGCGTGATTACGCGGTATTGCTGGCTCAGGACCGGAATCTGCGAGTCCCACGACGTTTCGTCGCAGGTCCAGCCGTGCACCAGGATAACGGCTGGCTTCCCCGAGCCTTTTGAGGTCCAGTGGATCTTCGCGCCGTCGACGGTGGCCGCCGAAAGCGGCGCCGAAATCGGGATTGCCAGCAGAATGCCGAGCAGCAGCCTCATTTGGTCATCTTAGCGTAGTCCGACAGGACCGTAGTCAGAGGGCGCGACGGAGTGGTAGAATAGGGAGAGCATGCAATACTTTGTCCGTACAATGGAGAAGCACAAGGCCAGCACCCGGGTTTTCAGCCCGGAAGTGCCCTGCCCGGCGCTCGGCAGCGCCAAGGATGCGGCCAAGCAGATTGTACAGTCGTCCGACCCTTCTGTGATGCTGCAAGCCGACGTTTGTTCGCGGAACCAGAATCAGGTCCGAACCCGCTATTGCTGCTGGATCAACGAGCGGGGCGAGTTCGTCGAACGAGCCCTCATCTAAACCCCTGCTTGTGTTGTGCGTGCTACACTTTTAGCGAACCGAGCCCGCCAGTTGCCTCCCGTGGAACGAGCCCGCCTGGTCAATTTGAACGTATTGGAGAACTTTTGTGACGAATATCTTTGTTGGAAATCTAGCGTACCAGACTACAGAGTCGGAGCTGGAAGCTGCCTTTGCCGCGTATGGCACAGTTGAAAAGACCAGCGTGGTGCGCGACCGCGATACCGGACAACCCCGCGGCTTTGCCTTTGTCGAAATGACCAACGCAGCTGAGGCGGCCAAAGCAATCGAAGCATTGAACGGGCAGGAACTGAACGGCCGGGCACTGAACGTGAACGAAGCACGTCCCCGTCCCGAGCGCGGCGCGGGTGGCGGCGGCGGTGGTTATGGCAATCGCGGTGGCGGCGGCCACGGCGGCGGTGGGGGCGGCGGCCGGCGCCGCGAGCCCCGCTGGTAGTTTTCTAGCGCACTTTCCATTTCCTTCCTCGGAGGCAGGTGATGTTTGCCCCTGCCTCCATCTCCCTCCTGCCGCCCAAACCCTACCTCCCGACCCCGGAAGCGTGGGCACAATGGAGGCATGAGCGAGTCCTTTCGAACTGAACATGACACTATGGGACCGGTGCGCGTGCCGGGGGACGCACTGTACGGCGCCCAGACGCAGCGAGCCGTAGAGAATTTCCCCATGAGCCGGATGCGCTTCGGGCGGGCGTTCCTGAGCGCCCTCGGGCTGGTGAAGGGCGCGGCGGCCCGGGCAAACCACCAGGCCGGCGTGCTGCCTGCTGAGATCGCCTCCGCCATCGAGACGGCGGCCGAAGAAGTGGCCCAAGGCCGCCACGACCCGCAATTTGTGGTGGATGTTTTCCAGACCGGCAGCGGCACATCCACCAACATGAACGCCAACGAGGTGATCGCCACCCGGGCGTCGGCGATTCTCGGCGCGCCGGTCCATCCCAACGACCACGTCAACCGGAGCCAGTCGAGCAACGATGTCTTTCCCACTGCGCTGCATCTCGCTGCGGCCCAAGTCTCGCAAGCGTCGCTCCTGCCCGCCATGGAAACGCTCCGCCAGGCACTCGAAGGCAAGCGCAATCAATTCTGGGAGGTCCTGAAGATCGGGCGCACGCACTTGCAGGATGCCGTGCCGATGCGCCTGGGTCAGGAGTTCGGCGGATACGCCCGCCAGGTGGAGTTGTCGCAGGCCAGAATTCGGAAAGCGCTGGAGGACATCTATGAGTTGCCCCTGGGTGGAACGGCCGTCGGTTCGGGCATCAATGCTCCCCCAGGATTCGCGAAAGCGGCGATCGCCATCCTGGCCGAGAGAACCGGGTTGCCCTTCCGCGAGGCCGAGAACCACTTCGAGGCCCAGGCCGCGCGCGACGCGGCTGTATTCCTCAGTGCAGCGCTGAAGACCTACGCGCTGGCGCTTACAAAAATCGCCAACGATATCCGCTGGCTCGGATCCGGACCGCGGTGCGGCTTAGGCGAGCTCCAATTGCCCGAAGTCCAGCCGGGATCGAGCATTATGCCCGGCAAAGTGAATCCGGTGATTGCCGAAAGCGTCCTGATGGTGTGCGCCCAGGTCATTGGCCACGACGCGGCCATCAGCTGGGCGGGCGGATCCGGCGCGCTCGAGCTGAACACCATGATGCCGATCATCGCCTACGATCTGCTGGAGTCCATCGAATTGCTTGCCAGCGCTTCGCGGAATTTCGCCGATCGATGTATTATAGGTCTGGAAGCGAACGAAGGCCGCCTGCGAGACTCGCTCGAGCGCTCGCTGGCACTGGCGACTGCCATGACGCCGGAGATCGGCTACGAACGCGCCGCGGCGCTTGCCAAGGCCGCACACAATTCGGACCGGACCATCCGTGAGGTGGCCGAGGAAAGTAGTGGTATCCCTAAGGAGACGCTGACTGCGCTGCTCAATCCGGCTAAAATGGTCGGTTAGGCCCTACTTAGAACTGGGGTATATGGCACAGACCGCAAGGCTATTCCACCCAGTTCTCCCGTCGGCGCTTACCAAGTTCTGAGAATTCATAGTGCTACGTCGGCACTTTTCTTGCACCAGGAAGCTCACACAT
>DATIRX010000356.1:0-5035 GCA_035469225.1 Bryobacteraceae bacterium | reverse complement strand
CCTGACGGGTTACGGATTTCCGGCGTATCGGGGCGGCCCGATGTTTTACGCCGATACGGTGGGTCTCAAGAAGATCTACGATCGTGTCGTGGAGTTCGGCTGGAAGCCCGCGGCTCTGCTGGAGCGGCTGGCGGCTGAAGGCAAAACATTTTCCTGAAGGCCTACTTCTTGTCCTTCTTCACGAACCACTCCACCCACTTGTTGGGCGGAAAGATAAAGAGCGCGATCAATACGACAATGATAAAGAACACGAACAGCAAAACGGCTAGGGCCATGGGTCTCTTCATCTTATACTGAGCCTATGAAGTACTGTTATGCCGACAGCCCGATCGGCCCGCTGCTGATCGCGGGAGACCAGGAAGCGATTCATCTGATCGGCTTCCCCAAGAACGGAAAACCGCAGCGGCCGGAGGCGGGATGGACCGAATCCGCCACGGGTCCGCTGGCCGAGGCCGTACGCCAGCTGCGAGAATACTTCGCGGGACGGCGCACCGAGTTCGACCTGCCACTGGCTCTGGAGGGCACCGAGTTCCAGCGCAAAGTGTGGAGAAAGCTGCAGGAGATCCCCTACGGGGAAACCATTTCCTACGGTGAGCTGGCCAAGCGCGTCGGGAATCCCAAGGCCTCGCGTGCGGTGGGTTCGGCGAACGGAAAGAACCGCATTCCGATCGTGATTCCGTGCCATCGCGTGATCGCGGGCGACGGCTCATTGGGAGGATTCGGCGGGGGGCTTACCACCAAAGAGAAACTCCTGACACTGGAAGGTACGCGAAAGCTGGCTGCTACGCGGTAATCGGCCCATCGCCACGCGATAGAGCGGTGACCATGGGCTCCTTCAGCCGTTCGGCGGCGGCCACGGCGGAATCCAAAGACAGCTTGTACACGATGGCAGCCAGGGCGGCATCCGCGGCCAGGACGGCGAAAAAGGCCGACTCACTCGCAAACGCATAGCGGGCGAGGTACGCCAGGCCGACCGGCAAAAACGCAATCGGATAAATGAGGAACAAGACGGCCTGGACTCGTCCGGCCGTTCCCGACCGGAAGGACGCCGCGGGATTCATCGCGCGCGGCTGGCGGATGGAGAGCTGATTTCCCGCGGCCAGAAGGAAAATGCTGATCACCGCGGCCACGCCGAAGGATTCCGCCAGGTTGCGCGGCTGCAGCGGCATCCCCAGTAGTCCGCAGACCAGGGCGATCATGCCGATTTCCAGAAGGATGAAGAACAGCGCGCTGAGATTCTTGCCGATCATGACCCGCGAGAAGGGCACCGGGGCCAGAAAATAGATCTGCGCGGCCGAGCGATCGAACCCGAAGAAGTTCCAGAAGCATGCCTCGCTCAGCAGCAGCAGCGAATAAACGCTGACCACGGTAAGGTAATTGCCGCTGAGGAACGACTGCGAGGTTCCCTGGCGGCCCAGCGCGACCGGAAGCCAGATCAGCAATCCGAAGGTGAATCCCATCAGGAATACCAGGCGGAAACGCGGCGAGCGGCTCAGGAAACGGACTTCCTTTTCGATCAGCGCGCCCAGAGGATCTCGCAACAGCATGGAAGGAACGCGGAAGAACCATTCGACGCATTGTTCGACAACGCCGGAAGTCCTGGACCCGCTGGAGGGGCGGGAGGCCGCGGCCTGCGCGTCGAAGTGGATGGTCCGGCGGAACTGCCAGTAGCTGAATGCTCCGGCGGCCGCGAGCCAGGCGAGAAGGATTGCCAACGATTGCAGCGTGTCGCGTCCCTGCGCGAAATGCGCCGCGGCGGTCCAGGGCCAGAAAAGCGACGATTCCTTGGCCATGATGGCGCGGAAGCGTCCCTGGAATCCACGGCCTCGCGTCAGCAGAAGCTGGGGCAGCGCCGCGCACAGGATCAGCAAAAAGAAGGCTGCTTCCCGAATGCGCCTGCGGGCCAGAATCCGCGCGATGGTGTCGCGCGAGCCGACGCCCAGCACCAGGTTGAACGCCACAAACGCGAGCAGGCCAAGCACGCCCCAGGCAGGCGCCTCGGGATTGCGCAGCAGGCCTATTCCAGCGCCCACCAGCACCATCACAACTTCCACGGCTGCGGTGATCCGTAGCAGCACCTCCAGGCCGAACAGCTGCGAGACAGGAATCGGATACGCCTGCAGCTTGCGGAGATCGAGGGAGGCTCCGGATGCGGCCATCAACACCGGCACTACCTGCCAGTACAAAAAGATGAGCAGCAGCACGCCGGCCAGCGTACTGGTAACCAGGGCGGAACTGGTGAGCAGCATGACGGAGAGGCTCACGACCAGCCACACGCCGTACCAGATGGTGCCCACGGCCGCGGTCCAGGCGACGCCCTGTCGTGGAAAGAAATTGCGCGTGGCGCGCCACTGGGCCCAGAGGATTGCGCGGGCCTGGTTCATGACGAGTTACAGCCAGTCCAGCGTATCGCGCATGGTGACGACGCCCACGGCGCGAACGAAGGCGTCTTCCAAAGTCTCCGAGGAGCCCCGCAGCTCTTCCATGGAGCCCTCGCGCACCAGCTTGCCGTCATTGATGATGGCGACGCGGTCGCACAACCGTTCCACGACCTCCAGAACGTGCGATGTGAGGAAGATGGTGGCGCCGTGGCGAACCTGCTCGAGCAGGATGTCCTTCATCAGCCGGGCTCCGACGGCGTCCACGCCTTCAAACGGCTCATCCATCAGGAACAATTGCGGGCGGTGAATCAGCGCGGCCGCCATCGCCACGCGCTTCCGCATTCCCTTGGAGTATTCGGCGATCAGTTTCCGGGCCGAATCCCCCAGCTCGAACAGATCCAGAAGCTCCTTGCTGCGCTCGTGGGCCATCGCACGCTCCAGCCCGTAGATGCGTCCGACAAATTCGATGAACTCGCCGCCGGTGAGATGGTCGAACAGCAGGGACTCATCGGGAACCAGGCCGATTTGCTGCTTGATCGCCAGGCTTTCTTCGGGCATCGGCAGGCCCAGCAGACGGATGGACCCGGAGGTGGGCGGCGCCAAACCCATCAGCATCTTAATGGTGGTGGTCTTGCCGGCCCCGTTGGGACCCAGGAATCCGAAAAAGCAGCCTCTGGGGACGCTGAGGGTGAGCCCGTCCACGGCGGCTTTCTGGTCGTACATTTTCCGGAGATCGTCAACCTCAATCGCCGGAGCCATGCCTGCTGGAGCAACGCCCTGTGGAGCCGGATCCCGGGAAATATCGGACATGCGCTCCTTATATGGTAGCGCCCCATTTGCCGGATGCTATTCTGCGCCGAAAGCCAGCAACACGTTGCCGCCCATGCCCCCTCGCGCCGGGTATCCGGATACGGTAAACAGCATGCCACCCGCGACCACCGGTCCGGCCACGTCGATGGCCCCGCCGTGTCCAGCGACACCGTTGACCGTCTTGAACTCGCGGGCCGTGTCGAAATCCCACACGATATGTCCGTCGGCGGTGGAATAGGCACGCAGGTGCCCGTCTTCGGCGCCCGAGAACACCGCGCCGGGAATTGCCGTGATGGCGGCCGATTGCGCGGGACTGCAGGGCCTGCGGTCACCGCACCCGGGCGGGGGAGTCTGCCACATTCGCTCCCCGTTGTCCACGCGGAAAGCGAAAATTCCCCCGCCCTTATTCGGATCCAGCTGGTAGCTGCGGTCATTGCTGCCAGGCTTGCGCGTTACCTCGAAACGGATATCGGAGAGCGCGACGTAGACACTGCGGCCATCGCTCGCAGCGCCCCACTCGATGCCGCCCACCGTGCCGCCTTCGCCGATCTTCCCCTGCCACAGCGTTTTCCCCCGCTGATCGGGATCGACGGCGTAGATCACCGCGGACTTCTGCGGCAACAGCAGCACGCGTTTTCCATTCTGCAGGGGCACCAAAATCGCGGACGCCGCAAAATCCCAATCCGGACCTTCCGTGTCCGGGCAGTTCACTTTGCCGGGAAGCTGGCAGGAGCTGTTCCACGCATCCTTGGCGGTGAATTGCTTCGACCACAGAATCTCCCCGGTGGACAATTTCAATGCGACCACGGCATCGCTGAGGGAAGTGGCCGGTTCAGAATAATTGTCGCCGGTGGTCACATACATCGTGTCCTTGTCGGGATCGAGCGTGGGAGCGGTCCACACGCCGGCGCCGGACGGTCCGAAGGCCGCCGCGCCGCGCTTGGTCCTGGCGCGCTGTTTGGCGACGTCGGGAATCATGTATCTCTTCCACAATGTTTTTCCGGTGGCCGCGTCCAAGGCCGCTTCGCTGCCTCGAAACGTGCAGCAGGGGTAGGCGGAAGAAACCGACAAGGCTTCCTCCCGGGACGCCGAGCCCACGTACAATCGTCCCTGGTAGAACACGGGTGTGGCGGTCACGGTGGAGGCGGGATGTTCATCGGGGCGCATGCTCCACAACTGTCTGCCAGTGGCGCCGTCCAGCGCGTAGACGTAGCCCGCCGAATCGCCGAAAAAGATCGCGGGCTTACCGGCGATTTCTCCCGTGGCGATCCCCGAGCGGACCTGCGACTGCACCATCGTGGTCCAATGAACGCAGCCCGTGGCCGCATCCAGCGCATAGACGCTGCCGTCCTGGCTGCCGACGAAAATTCGACCTCCATAGACGGCGGGCTGCGATCGCAGCGTGGAAGTATCCGGAAACGCGAAGGCCCACTTCAAAGCCAGACGAGGCAGGGCGTCGGCCGCCAGCCCCGCATCATTCGCCGGATGGAACCGCGCATTGGCGAGCCCGCCTCCCCAACTGGTCCAGCCGGGAGTTTGCTTCCAGGGGGCGTTTGCAGGGCAAGGATTGGCGATCTCCTCGCGGCGGCGCTCCACGGTGACGCCGGTGCCGAGAAAGGCCGCGATCTTCAGACGTTCATCGCCCGAGAGGGGCGCCGCCTGGGCTTTCATGATGCCGCTTTCAAGAGTCCGCAGGATCGCCGCGGGCGTCATCGTTTTCAGCGCGGCGATCTGCGGCACCCGGGCTTCGGCCCCGGCCGCGGCCTGATGGCAGGAGGCGCAGTTCTTCTGGAAGAGCTGCTCGGCATAAGGATCGGCGCCGAACATACTCATGGGCGCGATCG
>DATIRX010000355.1:0-1977 GCA_035469225.1 Bryobacteraceae bacterium | reverse complement strand
TAGGCCAGCAGCCGTTTGATGTTCGATTGCATAATGGCGGCGAAGTTTCCCACCACCATGGTGGCCAGCGCGCATACCCATAGGGCTGGCATCCAGTGCGAAGCAGCCGTCTCCAGGCTGCCCAGAAACACCCGCATCAGGACCGCGAACGCAGCCGCCTTAGGTCCTACGGTGAGGAAGGCCGCGACCGGAGCGGGCGCGCCCTGATAGACGTCGGGCGCCCAGCCCTGGAAGGGCGCAGCGGATATTTTGAATGCCAGGCCGACGAAAATCAGCGCGGCAGCCACTCCAATCATGGCTTCCGGAGGGACCACACCGGAGGTGAGCGCTCTGCGGATCTCCGTGAGGTTGGTGGAACCCGTAGCGCCATAGATCCACGCCACGCCATACAGGAGGAAGGCGGTGGCGAACGATCCCAGCAGGAAATACTTGAGCGCGGATTCGTTGTTCCGCGCATCGTCGCGCAGGTAGCCGGCCAGAATGTAAGACGCGATGGAAGAGATCTCCAGGCCGATGAAAATCATGATCAGCTCATTGGCCGAGACCATGACACACTGCCCCACGATGCTGAACAGCACCAGCGCATAGTATTCGCCGGTTTCCTGGTTCTCCCGGCGCAGATAATCGGTGGAGCTGAACACGATCAGCAAACCCACCACGATCACCAGAGTCCGGAAGAAGGTCGCCATGCCGTCCACCATCAGCATGCCCTGGAAAGCGCTTCCGGGCGTCGCCATCAGCGCCGCCGCCAGGGCCATCACCAGCGCGACAATGGCGAACAGGCCGGCGTTGGATTTCTTTCCTTCCGGGCGCAGGGCCTCCAGGAACATAATCAGGGTTCCTGCCAGGGTCAGCAGGATTTCGGGCAGAAAGCGCGCGTAATCCACGCTGGTCGGGAGGAAACTAGCGATGGGCACGGGATACCTCCGCGGTTGGCCGAGCCGGGATTGCCACTCGCTCTACGCGCAATTTTTTGGTTTGTTCCAGGATCGCCGCGTTCTGTACGCTGATCGAGGGCAGGAAGCTTTGTGCGAACGAGCCCATCCAGACCATCAGGATCAGCAGAGGCGCGATGGCGGCCCATTCGCGCATGGTCAGGTCGGGCATGTGGTGCGCAAGAGATTCCGAAGCCCTGCCGAAGAACGTCCGCTGGTACAGCCACAGCATGTAACACGCCGAGAAGATCACGCCCAGCGCCGCGAACACAGCCCAGCCGAAATTGGCGCTGGCGGTGCCCTGGAGCACCAGGTACTCGCCCACGAAATTGTTAAGCATGGGCAGCCCGATGGATGCCAGCGTGGTGATCAAGAACACGATCGCCAGATTCGGCGCGGGCGTCGCTACGCCGCCGTAGGCCGATATTTCGAGCGAATGGCGCCGTTCATATAAATAGCCCACCAGGATGAAGAGCGCTCCTGTCGAGATGCCGTGGTTCAGCATCTGGTAAACGGCTCCGTCCAGGCCTTGCTGCGTGAACGTGAAGATGCCCAGAACGACGAAGCCCAGGTGGCTCACCGAAGAATACGCCACCAGCTTCTTCATATTGGGCTGCACCAGCGCAACCAGCGCGCCATAGATGATTCCGATGATGGCCAGGCCGGCGATCCAGGGGGCGCAACGGCGGGCTGCATCCGGAAACAGGGGCAGGCAGAATCGGACCAGTCCGTAGGTGCCCATCTTCAGCATCACGGAGGCCAGCATCAAGGAACCGGCGGTGGGAGCTTCCACGTGCGCGTCGGGCAGCCAGGTGTGCAGCGGGAACAACGGAACTTTAATCGCGAACGCGATGAAGAATGCCAGGAACAACAGCAACCCGGTTTGCGGAGCGAAGACCAGGCTGCCGGTCTGGATCATGCCCTGGATTTCGCCGTAATCGAAGGTACCGGTGCGATTGTAAAGGAAGATGATCGCCCCGAGCATCAGAACGGATCCGGCCATGGTGAACAGAAAGAACTTGACCGCGGCGTAGATGCGGCG
>DATIRX010000354.1:0-6052 GCA_035469225.1 Bryobacteraceae bacterium | reverse complement strand
ACTACTGGGTCCTGGGCCGCGTCGATGACGTGATGAACGTCAGCGGCCATCGCCTCAGCACCATGGAAGTGGAGTCGGCACTGGTGAAACATCCCGCTGTGGCGGAAGCCGCCGTCGTCGGCAAGCCGCACGAAATCACCGGCCAGGCCGTATGCTGCTTCGTCACTCTGAAGAAAGGCGACTACAGCCACGAGCAATTAGGCAAAGACTTGCGCCAGTGGGTGGCGCACGAGATCGGCGCATTCGCCCGGCCGGAAGAGATCCGCTTCACCGATGCCCTTCCCAAAACCCGCAGCGGCAAGATCATGCGCCGCCTGCTGCGCGAAATTGTTACCAACAACACCGTCGCCGGCGATGTCACGACTCTGGAAGACATGAACGTCATCACCAAGCTCGCAGCCCAGCAAGATGAAGACTGATGCACCGCACCGTCATCATCGGCGGTGGATTCGGCGGGCTCTACGCGGCGCGCGCCCTCAAGCACGAAAACGTCGCGGTAACCTTGGTGGACCGCCGCAACTTTCATCTCTTCCAGCCCTTGCTGTACCAGGTCGCGACGGGTGCGCTGTCCCCCGGCGAAATCGCCGCGCCTCTGCGGGTGCTGTTGCGTAAACAGAAGAACGCCCAGGTGCTGCTCGCCGATGCCGTCGATCTCGATCCCGTTGCGCGCAACCTCATTCTCGATAAAGGAGCGATTCCGTACGACTCACTCATCGTCGCCGCCGGCGCGCGCCACTTTTACTTCGGCCACGACGACTCATGGGAACCCGTCGCGCCCGGTCTCAAGTCGCTCGAAGACGCCACGCGCATCCGCCACAAGATCCTTTACGCCTTCGAAGCCGCCGAGCGCGAGACCGATCCCGACCGTCGCCGCCGCTGGCTGACGTTTGTGATCGTGGGCGCCGGTCCCACCGGCGTGGAGCTCGCGGGGGCTCTGGCCGAGATCGCCAACGATTCCCTGCGCCACGATTTCCGGTCCATCCATCCCGAGGAGTCCCGGATCCTGCTGCTCGATACTTCCCCGCGCGTTCTGACCGCCTTCCCGGAGAGTCTTTCCGCTGCCGCCGAACGGCAGCTCATCCATCTGGGCGTCCGGGTGATCCCGTCCGTTCGCGTGACCGAGATCGATCCGGATGGCGTGACGTATGCAACGGCAACCGGTACGGTGCGAATCGAAGCCCACACGGTTTTGTGGGCAGCCGGCGTCAAACCGTCGCCCTGGGGAGAGATTCTGGCGCGTCGCGCCGGAGCGGAGCTCGATCGTGCCGGTCGCGTGAAAGTGAATGCCGATCTCACCATTCCCGGCCATCCCGAAATTTTCGTCATCGGTGATCTGGCTTACCGCGAGCAGGACGGCGTGCCCTTGCCCGGCATCGCTCCCGTGGCCATGCAGGAAGGCCGGTACGCGGCTTGGGTAATCGTTCGCCGGCTGGAGAACCGGCCTTCGAAGCCGTTCCGGTATTTCGACAAAGGCTACCTGGCGGTGGTCGGTCGAAATTCGGGTGTAGGCGTCATCGGTGGCGTCAAGCTGCACGGTTTTATCGCATGGTTCGTGTGGCTCTTCGTCCACCTGATGTATCTGGCCCAAGCGCTCAATCGCGCGCTGGTTTTCCTGCGCTGGGGCTACCAATACGTGACGTTCTACCGGGGCGCGCGCCTGATCACGGGCGACGATCACCGGGAACGCTAGAATAGGGGCTTGCCGGGATATTTTGTAAAGACGTTCGGCTGCCGCGCTTCTCAGGCCGATGGGGCCGCTCTCGAAGCGAGTCTTGCTGCCAGCGGCCTCAACGCGGCCCGCGAGCTGGCGAACGCCGACCTCGTCGTGCTGAATACCTGTACCGTCACGGCGACGGCGGATGATGAGCTTCGCCAAACCGTCCGCCGCATTCATCGCACGCGGCCTGAAACACGCATCGTGGTAACGGGCTGTTATGCCCAGCGCGCTCCGGAAGAAATCGCCGCGATCCCCGGCGTGAGCCTCGTGGTCGGCAACTCCCACAAGAATTCCATCCCCGATCTGGTTGCTGATGGCCGGCACTATCACGGCGAGATCCGCATCGGCGATATTTTCGAGCAGCGCGATTTTCTATCCGCGCCGGTCGAGGACGCACTCGGCGACCGCACTCGCCCGAATCTCAAGATTCAGGACGGCTGCAACAATCGCTGCTCGTTCTGCATTATTCCTTTCGTGCGCGGCCGCAGCCGCAGCGCCCCGCCGGATTCCGTAATCGCTCAAGTCGGTAAATTGGCCGCAAAGTATCGCGAAGTCGTCCTGAGCGGCATCAACCTGGGCCGCTGGGGCAGGGACCTGGAAGGCGACAGCCGCCTGGTGCATCTGCTGCGCCGGATCCTGGACGAAACGCCCGTCGAGCGCCTGCGTCTGAGCTCGGTCGAGCCGATGGACTGGTCCGACGCGCTGCTGGAGCTGGTCGCGACCTCGCCGCGCATCGCTAAACACGTGCATGCGCCGCTGCAATCGGGGTCGGACACGGTGCTGCGACGCATGCATCGAAAGTATCGCCCGCGCCACTATGCCGATCGCATTCGGAAAGCTCGCGCCGCAATGCCGGATTGCGCGGTCGGCGCCGACGTGATGACGGGCTTCCCCGGTGAGACCGAACAGGAGTTCGAAGAGTCCCGCGCGTTCATCGAGAGCCTGCCGTTCACCTACCTGCACGTGTTTACGTATTCCGCGCGTCCCGGCACGCCCGCCGCGGATGCCAGTCAGGTGCCCGTCGAGATCCGCAAGCATCGCACGCATGTGCTTCGCGATCTGGCAAACGCCAAGAACCGTGCCTTCCGCCAAAGCATGATCGGCCGTACCATTTCGGTAGTGACGATAGAAGATGGCGCGTTAAGCGACAACTACCTGAAGGTTACCCTCGCCCGCCCTCGCGAAGCGAATCGCATCGAGAGCGTTACGATAGGTGGACTCACCAACGACGGGCTCTGTGAATCGGGAGCGCCTTTACATCTCCCGCCGGTTCTCCAGTGACTTCAGCATCGTGACTTCATCGGCGAATTCCAGGTCGCTCCCAACCGGAATTCCCATGGCGATGCGCATCACTTTCATCCCCAGGGGCTTCAGCAGCCGGGAAAGATAGACCGCGGTGGCCTCGCCCTCCACCGTGGGATTCGTCGCCATAATGATTTCCTGGACGTCGCCCTTCCCGATCCTCTCCAGCAGGCCTTTGATCTTCAGCTGTTCCGGGCCGATGCCGCGCAGAGGTGAAATCGCCCCATGCAGCACGTGATACAGACCGTTGAAAGACCGCGTCGTTTCCACCGCCAGGATGTTGTGGGGCTCTTCCACCACGCAGATCCGCGTCCGGTCGCGATTCGGATCGCGGCAATACGGACAGAGTTCCGCGTCGCTGATGTTATTGCATTCCGCGCAGATGCCCAGATTGTCTTTGACGTCGATGAGCGCCGCGGCGAGTGCCGCCGCCTGATCGCGCGACGAGCGTAAAACGTAAAATGCCAGACGCTGCGCCGATTTCTGCCCGACTCCGGGCAGTCTCCGGAACTCGTCGATCAGGCGCTGTAGCGGCGCTGCGAAATCAGGCATTCGTGTTAAAAGCGCAAAGGGCGCGATGCGAACATTTCGGGATCTTGGGAGCGCCGCATCGCGCTCCGCTTTGCGCGTTCATAAGGCGCTAAACCATGCCCGGAGGAAGTCCCAGTCCGCCCAGCATCCCGCTCATCTTCTGCTGCGTTTCCGCGTCCACTTTCTTGGTCGCCTCATTGCACGCCGCCATCACCAGGTCCTGCAGCATCTCCACATCGCCCGCCACTTCCGGATCGATCTTGACGCTGGTGACGTTCTTCTGGCCGTCCATGCCCACGGTCACCATGCCGCCGCCCGCCGAAGCTTCCACGCGGATCAGCGCGATCTCTTCCTGCATCTTCTGCTGCATCTTCTGGGCCTGCTGCATCATGGCGCCCATATTTCCAGGCATCTTCATTGCTCGTTCTCCTTCAAGTTACGCACCGCGCGCACCTGGCTCTCGGGGAACAACTCCTGAAAGCGCTTTACTTCAGGATGGGCCATCGCGCGCTCGGACGCCTCATCTTTGGCCGTCGGCTCCGCCGCTTTCTTGGGCACAGAAATTGCTTCCCCGACTTTCAGCGTGATTTTGACCGGGCGCCCGGCCACGCGCCGCACCGCCGCTTCAAACTCCGGACCCTTCAGGAACAACTGGTACATCTTCGGAGCCGTGAAAATAACCTCCGCGCCGGCCTCGGTCACTTCCGAGTGCTCCACTCCATCCGCCACATGCGTGAGCTTGGCTTCTAAAAGCGTCGCGTACAGCCTGCTCCGAAAATCACCGGTCGCGGATACGGCGGGCGCAGGTTTGGGCGCAGCCGCGGGAGGAGTCTTCGGTGCTGCGGACGTCGCACGCGTTCCACCGAGCGACGCCAGGGCTTCTTCGATCGGCTGCAGGCGGCCCGCATGGACCAGTCGCAGCAGGCCCATTTCCAGGTGCAGCCGCGGCTGCAGCGAACTCTGCAGATCCCGAAAAATATCCAGAGACAGCTTCAGATCCCGCGTCAAATCGTCTTCGCTGAACTGCGCGGCCGCCTTGGCCATGCTTTCCTGCTCGGGAGGCGACGCCGCAACCAGCTTGGTGAACCCACCGGCGATCCGCACCACCAGAAGATTCCGGAAGTAGCGCGCCAGCTCGCGCGCGAAATGCTGCAAGCTGCGCCCGTTGGCCTCCAGGTCCGCCACCACGTCGAGCATGGCTTTGCTATCGCGCTCAGCCAGCGCTTTCGCCACCAGTCCTAGCGATTCCAGCGAGAACATCCCCAGCAGTTCGCGCACCTGCGTGGCTTCGAGCGTAGTCCCGCAGCACGCAATGGCCTGGTCCAGCGCCGATAACGAATCGCGCACGCTGCCTTCGCCGGCCTGCGCCAGCACGCTCAGCACACCGGCATCCGCCTGAATGCCCTCCTGCTGGATGATCCACTCCATGCGCGCCACCAGCTCGGCGAAATCCACCGACCGGAAGCTGAACTGCTGGCAGCGCGACGCAATGGTCGAAGGGATCTTGTGCGTCTCAGTCGTGCACAGGATGAACACCACCCACTCGGGCGGCTCTTCCAGCGTCTTCAGCAGCGCGTTGAAGGCTTCGCTGGTGATCTGATGCGCTTCGTCGATGATGAACACCTTGTAGCGGTCGCGCGCCGGGCGGAAGCGGATATTCTCGCGCAGCTCGCGCATCTCATTGATGCCGCGATTGGACGCCGCGTCGATCTCGATCACGTCGATGCCGGAGCCGCCCTCGATTTCCTTGCAGCTGGCGCACACGCCGCAGGGCGTCGGCGTGGGACCTTTTTCGCAGTTCAGGCAGCGCGCCATGATCCGCGCCACGGTGGTTTTGCCGGTGCCGCGCTGCCCGGCGAAGATGTAGCCGTGCGCGATGCGGTGCTGCGAGATGGCGTTTTCGAGCGTGGTGCGGACGTGTTCCTGGCTGATCAGCTCGGAGAACATCTGCGGTCGGTATTTGCGGGCGATGACCTGGTACATGCGGCGGGGAGAAGACGAGTTCAGTATGCCAGACCCCGGGTGATCCGCGGCACACGGGTTAAGCCGCTACCGTTGCTTCCTTCCGGACCTGGCGGGGTTTGCAGCCGCCCGTTGCACGAAGCCCGGAGCCTGACAACTTCCTATGCTACCAGCTTCGTTCGCCCCCACCCTCACGGGTCGGGGCTTTGCGAGTTTTGGTCCAGCCCCGCCCGTCAGGGCGGGGGAACATATCCGAGGGGCCACAAATCCGTCGTGCCATAATCAAGATCCGAGGTGCCTTCATGTCTGCTTCCTCCAACCCCGCCGTCCGTCCCGACCGCATCATGGAAATGGTCTGGGGCTACGCTCCGCCCATCATCCTGGGCACAGCCGTTCAGTGCCGGGTCTTCGATCTGCTCGATGCCGGGCCCAAGACTGTCGAAGAGCTGGCGGCAGCCTCCGGCAACTCCGCCCGTGGATTGCGCGCCATCATGAACGTGCTTGTCGGACTCCAATTTCTCAGCAAGTCCTCCGATGGAC
>DATIRX010000353.1:0-7294 GCA_035469225.1 Bryobacteraceae bacterium | reverse complement strand
CGAAGGCAACAAACTCCTGTTGGGGCCGGTGCAGCCCTCTTCCCCGGAAACCGTATGAAGCGGCGCCTGAAAGCACTGAACGATTGGGTGGACCACCGCACCGGGTTGCCCACCGCGATCCAGACGTTCCTCTACGAAGATATTCCCGCCTCCGCCGGCTGGCACCAGGTGTTCGGCAGCGTGGCCATGTTCCTCTTCCTGATCCAGGCGTTCACCGGAGCTCTGCTGGCGTTTAACTACGCACCCACTCCCGGCGATGCCTACAACAGCCTGCGTTACATCCTGACGGAGGTGACCGCCGGACGGTTGATGCGAGGACTGCATCACTGGGGCGCCAGCATGATGATCGTCGTGGTGGTCCTGCACATGGTGCAGGTGTTCCTGTACGGCGCCTACAAGAAGCCGCGTGAAACCACATGGATGGTGGGCGTGGTTCTGCTGCTGCTCACGCTGGCGTATGGATTGACGGGTTATCTCTTGCCCTGGGACAACCGCGCTTATTGGGGAACCGTCGTCACCACGCGGATTGCCGCGCAAGCCCCCTTGCTGGGTTCCTACCTCACTCGCCTCCTGGGCGGCGACGAATCCATCGGCGTCGTCACCTTCGCGCGCTTCTTCGGATTGCACGTCCTGCTGCTTCCGCCGGCGACCGCGTTGCTGATGGGGATCCATATTTACCTGGTCCGGAAGCACGGCGTGGCTCCCGCGCCCGGCGATGAAGTGCTGCCTCCCCGGAAATTCTATCCGCAGCAGGTGCTGAAAGACACCATCGCCATCTTCATCGCGTTTTCCATCCTGTTCCTGATGGCTGTCGCCGTGCGCGTCCCCCTGGAACAGCTGGCCGATCCTACCGACACGTCCTACATTCCCCGCCCGGAGTGGTATTTTCTGTTCCTGTTTCAGACTCTGAAACTATTCAACGGCCCGCTCGAAGTGATCGGCAGCACGGTCCTGCCGGGATTGGCGGTCCTGCTCCTGATTCTGGTGCCCTTTATCGATCGCTCGGCCATGATCAAAGTGACCCGCCGGACGTTCGCCGCTGCGGTGGTGATCCTGGCGGCAATCGGATGGGGCGGACTGACCGCGGCTGCCGTTCTGACGACGCCTCCGGAAGCCCGGCAGGCCGCCATTGATTATTCCGAGCCCACCGAGTGGATGCAGCTGTCTCCGGAAGAGATGGCCGGCGTCGGATATTTTCGCGCGGAGAATTGCGCTAGCTGCCATTCGCTTTCCCAGGGCACCCCCGGCATCGGTCCCGATTTGACGCGCACCGCCAGCCACCGCACGGCCGCATGGATGATCCAGCATTTCAAGAGTCCCGCGGGCGTGCGCCCCGGCTCTTCCATGCCTCCCATCCAGCTCAGCGACTCGCAGTTGAACACGCTGGCCGCGTTTCTGCTCAAGCTGAATCCGGATAACGCCACCGCCCTCAGCGGCGCACCCGATTTCGCGATTCAGGGCGCCCTGGTGTATCAGGCTCGCGGATGCGCCGATTGCCACATCGTCAATGGCGCCGGAATGGAAGTAGGACCGTCCCTGAACGGCCTGGCCAAGCGCCGCACCAGGAGCTGGGTGGAGGAGCATTTCGCCGATCCGCCCAAGCTGTCTCCCGGCAGTATCATGCCCCCGTACGAGCTCCCCCAGCGAGATCTCGAAAATCTGGTGGCGTACCTGTTCTCGCTTCCGGAATAGTGTCTATCTGAAAAAGGGACAGGCTACTCTGTCCCCTCCGGCAAGCTCCTGACTTCTGGTAGAAGCGCGGGCGCGGACAGAGCGGCCTGTCCCCTTTTTCGTTGCTACGATGAGTGTTTCGACTTTCCTGCCGCCGGAAAATGCAGAGGATCGCGGAGATTCTGCAGCTCCCGGTAGTAGTACAGCGGCGTGGGCCGCGGTCCGCTGAATTTCAGCCTGCCCAGAAACGCGATCTCCTCTTCGCTAATGTCGCCGCACAAGGCCGGGTCCTTCAGAAACTGCTCCAAGGCCGGCTCTACTCCGTCGTCCGGCTTCTTCTCGGCGAACTCGAAGTGCTTGATCCGTCCGGGAGCCAGCCGCCGGTTCAGAACAATCTCCAGCCCGAATGTCTTGAGATCGATGTCCCAGGATTCAATCATCGGGTTGAGAAACGATACGCAGTTCTCGACCGAAACGTTGAAGACGTCCGCGTCCAGAAATTCGAGGATCGCCACCCGCATTTCCGCGTAGCTGCGTCCGCTGAGCTGCGCCATAAGCCGGAGCCATTCTTCGCTTCGCAATTCCTCACGGGCAACTCCCTGGCAAACATCCAGGAGTTTTTGCGTCACCAGGCGCTCCAGCTCGCCGAAGGGCTGCTTCTCAAAAATCCGCTCGATCTCGCCCCGTCTCGCGAAGTCGCACTTGCGCAAAATCAACTGGCGGAACTCCCGGAACAGCGGGCTGGGCGGCTCGGCCACCTTTTTCTTCAACTCTTCCTGTCGCTGCAGCCCCGCCAGCTTCGAAAGCTCGCCCTTGGGAAACTTCAACACCGCGCCGATCCTGTCGTACAGATCCGTACGCCCGGGGGCGGGCGGCACCTTCTTCCGGCCGAGCAGCTGGGAGATATACGATTCCGTCACTTGAGCGGCCGATGCCAGATCCTTCTGCTCCAGCCCAAGTTCCTTCAAGCGATGTCGAATCAGCAGTGAGACGTCCACACAAGCTCCCCGTAATTCACTGTAGCGAGTAAATTATGGAGTTCCATTGTCGCATCCCAAATCTTTACAAGCAATCGGAATTTACTTATACTGGTTAATAGGCTCGACGCCAACCCCGGACGTCATGCAAAATTAAGTAGGGTAGGAATTGGTATGGATAAGAGACTATTGAAGCGACACAAACGCAAGGTGGCACGCGCCAAAGAGCACGTGAAATTATCCGAGCCGGACCTCCGGACGCCGGAGCAGATCAAGGCCGCGCGCGAAGCCAGCCGCGCCCCTGAAGCCGGCCGCGGCGGACCCGCCCTGCAAAACTCCGCGCTATCGTTCCGAAGTCCCGCGCACTCCACCGGCGGCGCCTCGAAGACCGACGCTTCGGGCTGACCCTGATCGCGCGAGACTAATCGTGCAGCACGACGGTTAGCAGCGAGCTGTGAACTTCCAGCGTCTTGGCGCTGTCGTATTCGATGAAGCCCAATTTGCGGAATTTGTTCATGAAAAAACTCACTCGCGAACGGGTGGTGCCGATCATTTCCGCCAGCGTTTCCTGGCTGATCTTGGGGATCACCGTTTCGGGTTTGCCGTCCTTCCCGAAGTTGGCCAGCAACAGCAGCGCTCGCGCCAGCCGCTTCTCGCTGGAATTGAAGAGCTGGTCTACCAGATCCTCCTCAATCCGCATGGTGCGAGTCAGCATGTAGGAGAGCAGCAATTCCGCAAAGGCGGGTTCCTGGTGCAGGACCTTGACCACGGAGGATTTCTCCAGCCGCATGACGGAACATTCCGATAGGGCGGTGGCGGTCGCCATCCGGAGCGGTTGCACCGTCAGGCATCCTTCGCCGAAGAAGTCGCGGGGTCCCAGCATGGCGATCACGGCTTCCTTGCCCTGCTCCGATACCACGGTCAGCTTGACCTTGCCCTTCTGGATGTAGAAGATCGAATTGGCCGGCTCGCCCTG
This sequence comes from Bryobacteraceae bacterium, assembly GCA_035469225.1. Taxonomy (GTDB): domain Bacteria; phylum Acidobacteriota; class Terriglobia; order Bryobacterales; family Bryobacteraceae; genus Palsa-187. The sequence goes on along the minus strand of DATIRX010000353.1, from coordinate 3,670 downwards.
CGAAAAAATAGCTTGCCCTTCCTCGAAGGTCGAAATGCTTCGCCCTTTCCCGACCTCCGCTAGAAACTTTTCCGTCAGGAATTCTGGCTTGTTTTTCCGGGTCATTGGACCAATGTGTGTCTTGACCTCAATGGGAGTTTTTTCCCTTTGAGTATACCTCCCCGATTGCGAGCCGGCCGCACGGATCTTAACGCAATATCCCGGCAGACAGAGCGAGTTGGTTATGCAGAGCGCAGAGACTAAATTGCTCAGGTCTTTCGATGGGTGGCCGCCTTGAGGAAACTACCGGCAAACAGAGATATGATCTGAGATGCACGGTTAGCCATAGGAGCTTCATGATTCTCCGGGTTTGTCTCGCCATTGCGATCGGTACTCTCTCCAGTTGGGCCCAGTGGATCGATCATCCTACTCCCGGCATTCCCCGGCTGCCCAACGGCAAGGTCAATCTCAATGCTCCGCTGCCCAAGGCCGCCGACGGCAAGCCCGACCTCACCGGACTCTGGCAGCGCGCGCGCGGGACCAATCGGCCGGTCCAGCGTACCGGCGCCGCGGGTCTGGCGATGGGTCCGAATCTGGCCGACTTCATGCGGCCCGGCGAAGAGATCCCTGCCATGCTCCCGCCCTACCAGGAGCTCCACAAACAACGCATGGCGAATTTTATGGCAGACCGGCCCTCTTCCCGGTGCCTGCCCCACAGCATCCCCGACCAGATGCTGATCGGCGTGCCTCTCAAGATCGTCCAAAATCCCGGTCTCACCCTCATCCTGTACGAAGAATTCGCACGCTTCCGCCAGATCTTCACCGATGGACGGGCTCCGGCCCCGGTGCTGAATCCGGCTTGGCTGGGGTATTCCATTGGCCATTGGGATGGCGATTGGTTCGTCGTCGACACCCGTGGATTCAACGATAAAAGCTGGCTGGACGACAGCGGCCGTCCGCATAGCGAAGCTCTGCACACCATCGAGCGCTTCCGCCGCCGCGACTTCGGCCACTTGGACGTCGAAATCACCATCGACGATCCGGAAGTGTACACCAAACCCTGGTCATTCCCTTTGGCCTTCGAATTCCTTGCCGACACCGAAATGATCGAGGACGTGTGCGACAACGAAAAAGACGACGCGCACGCCGCCAGATAATCTGAACACTGCTCTCATCGCCGGGCTCGAGACCAACGCACCCGCCAGGAATCGAGAAGAACAGGCCCAAAAAGCGAAACTCCGCGCCGCCGAACGATTCAGAATCTGATAGCATCAGAAGCGTTCCTGGAGGTGTCACCCATGTGGAAGAAACTCGTCTGGTTCGCCGGGCCCCTGGCCCTGTTGCTGGCGGCAACGGTTGGCTCCAGCCAGCAAAAAGTGCCGTTTGATAAAGGGATTCCGGTGGCCCCCAGCGGCCTGGCGCATCGTCCCATGCCGAAATTGCCCATGGAGTTCGATACCGGCGAAGGCCAGCGCATCCGCGTGGTGGCAGTCGCCCGCGGACTGGAGTCGCCTTTCAGCATCGCCTTTCTTCCCGACGGGAACATACTGGTCACCACGCGCACCGGTCAACTCCGGATCATCCGTAAAGGCGTGCTCGATCCCAAGCCCGTCGCCGGAACGCCCGCATCGTATTGGGCCGTCGAATCCGGCTTGCCCGGCGCGGTGCACGGCTACATGGATATCGCGCTCCATCCCCAGTTTGCCCAGAACGGTTTCGTCTATCTCACCTACACCAAGCCGCTGGATGCGGAAAAAAGAGTCGCCGCCCTGGCGCGCGGCAAGTGGGATGGCCAGGCCATCACCGGCATGAAGGATATTTTCGTGACCGATGTGGCCGGCGCCTCGCGCATCGCCTTCGGCCGCGACGGCAGCTTGTTCATGAGCTTGACCGGCAACGATCCCCAGGATGCGAATACGCTGGGCGGCAAAGTGCTGCGCCTGCGCGACGATGGTACCGTGCCTCCCGACAATCCTTTCGTGGGACAAGCCGGTAAGAGAGCTGAAGTCTACACGCTCGGGCACCGCGGCACGCTGGGCCTGGCCATGCATCCCGGAACCGGCGAACTGTGGCAGAACGAGAATGGCCCCAACGGCGGCGATGAGATCAACATTCTGAAACCGGGCCGCAACTATGGCTGGCCGGTCGTGAGCTACGGACGCGATTACCCGGGCCCCTATCACAATGAGGTTCCCGGCCACCTCGGGTTCGAAGCGCCGGTGGTCTACTGGATGCCGGCCATCGCCGTTTCGGGCATGACGTTTTACACCGGCGATAAATTCCCCAAGTGGAAGGGCGATGTCTTCGTCGGCTCGCTCCGCACAGGCGAGATTCCGGGGACCGGCCACGTGGAACGCATCCTGTTCAACGAGAAAATGCAGGAACTGCGCCGCGAGGCTCTGCTCACCGAACTGCGCCAGCGCGTGCGCGACATTCGCCAGAGTCCCGACGGGTTTCTGTACGTCCTGACGGATGAGAAGGACGGAGCCGTGTTGCGGATCGAGCCGGCGCCCTAGTCAGGGCTTCCGTGCCCGCAGGTCGGGCAACCGGCTCTCTTTCGGCGAAGAATCGTATCCACCAGGCCCACCGTCCAGCACATCGGGCATCCGCCCAGACACACGAACGCGATGAGAGCGGGGACCAGCGTCCACCATCCCAGGATCGATGCGTATTGTAGCGCCACCGCCGCGAATCCTATGCCGACGATCCCGCGAAGCAGGTGCACGGCGATCGTGGGGCTTCCGAAAAACATGCCGACTCCTGATCTAATCTTACTTCGCCGGCGCCGCGGGCGGCGGACCCGCGAGCGGCGGCTGCGGCCCGATCACGGTGGTCAGCGCCTGATACGCGCAGTCCTCGTCCCGGCTCCCTCCGCCCACGCCGATCGCTCCGATCATCTGGCCGTCCACGATAATCGGCAATCCGCCCGATGTCGGAAACACCGGCAGTTTCGACCAACGGAGTTGTAGCGCCACATTATTCGCGACCTGATTCGCGCGAGCATGCGTCGAATCGCGCGTATACAAGACGCTCTGCGCCTTGAGCAGCGCCGTCTCGGTGTTGATCGGAACCTGGCCGTCCATGCGATGCGCGTGCACAATCTGTCCTGTGGGGCTGAGGATGAAAACACTCACCGCCTGGTTGTTCTTCGTGGCCCAATCCACGCAGGCTTGCGTGATCTTCGCCGCGGTGTCGGCCGAGATCTCGTTCTTGAGCAGCGTCTTTTTGGCCGCTTCGTCCGAGATCACGAACTTGCTGATGTTCTGCGCGGAGATCGCGCTTGCGATGATGGCAAAAACGGCCATGATTTTCATGCTTTGCTCCTCTATTTGATTGGAATGAATCTCTGTACCCGTTCCCCGGCGAAAACCTCGCCCGTATAGATGTTGCCTTTCGAATCGACCGCGATCATGTGCAGCCCGTAGAACTGGCCCCCGCTATCGCCCATGCTTCCCATCTGGCCGATCACCTTGCCGTCCTCGCGATTGAGGAACCAGATGTGATTGTTCGTCAGATCGGAAATATACAGCAGCCGTTGCTGTTTGTCCGGCGAGAACATCACACCCCCGGTCGACCCGCCCACGCCCGTCGTCGGCGCCAGAATGAATTCCTTCACGAACTTTCCTTGCTTGGTGGTGACATGGATGCGATTCGCATTCCGGTCCGCTGCGTACACCAACCCGTCGTTGGA
>DATIRX010000352.1:0-3235 GCA_035469225.1 Bryobacteraceae bacterium | reverse complement strand
TCCAACTGTTCTGTGGCTGCACGTCATGGGCATGGGCGTGGTGGCGGGCATCAGCGCGATGATCAGCCTGCGGCTTCTGGGAGTCTCGCCCAAAACCCCGGTGCAACCGCTGGAGCGTTTGTATCCGCTGATGTGGTGCGGATTTTGGGTGAATGCAGTGACCGGCACGGCTTTGCTGCTGGCGAGTGCGTCCAAACGGCTGGTGGATCCTACGTTCTACGTCAAGATGATTTTCATCTTCGCGGGCGTGGCTGTGCTCCAGCTCACACGGAACAAGGTGTTCCGGAGTCTGGGTGCAAACGATGCGCTGCCGGAGAGCGCTAGGGCCTTGGCGTGGGCGGGGCTGATCTGCTGGTTGGGAGCGGTGACGGCGGGCCGCTTACTGGCATACCTGTGAGTCGATCGTAATCCGTCGAGCTTGGGGCAGTGTGCCCGAACCCGCTTAAATGGGCCCGCTCGTGCCCTGTCGGCCCTTGACTTCGTCCAGCCCTCGGATGTATATTGCGACACACTGGTTGTAAGCCTAAAGCTAAAGGGGACAACGTATGAAACTACTTGGATGCGCGTTTGCATTCTGCGGGCTGGCTTTCGCGCAAGGCAATCGCGGAAGCATTACGGGAACGGTCACCGACCCGGCTGGCGCCGTGGTGGTCAACGTTGCCGTGGAAGGCAAAAACCTTGAGTCCGGCGGGCTCTACAAAACCGCGAGCACCACCACCGGCAACTACACGCTTTCCGAATTGCCGCCCGGCAACTACGAAGTTACGTTTGCCGCGCCCGGCTTCAAGACCTTTAAACGCGGGCCGCTCGAGGTCGGCGCCCGTCAGATCTTGAGAATCGATGGGACGCTGGAGGTGGGCACGGCGGCGGAATCCATCACGGTGTCCGAGGCGGCTCCGCTGCTGATCACCGAGAGTTCCGAGGTTGGCTATAACGTCTCCACCAACCGCTTGAACGATCTGCCGGTGGGCAACATGGGGAGCGTGCGCAACATCGTCCGCAGTGCGGCCGTGCTGATGCCGGGCGTCTCCTTCTCGGAAGGCTTCTTCGGCGGCGTCAAAATCAATGGCACCCCCGCCGACGGATACAATCTGCGCATCGACGGTATGGATAACACCTACACTCTGGGCAACCTGCTGGTCACCCAGGTGCAACCCAGCGTGGATGCGATTGAGCAGTATTCGATCCAGACTTCGAACTTCGCCGCCGAACTGGGGCAGGCCGGCGGCGCGATATTCAATGTCAACATGAAATCGGGGACCAACCAGTTTCACGGCAGCGCCTTCGACTACTGGTCCACTGACACCTTCTATGCGGCTCAACCCTACACCAAACTGAAGTCGCCCACCTCGAACTACGATTGGGGCTTTACCGTTGGTGGGCCAGTCTGGGTTCCCAAGGTCTACAACGGCCACGACAAGACTTTCTTCTTCTTCAGCTACGAGACGCGCCCGCAAGAGGGCACGAACTTGACCACGTTCAACACGGTGCCCACCGATGACTATCGCCTGGGCAAGCTGAGCGCGGCTATGTCGGCGGTGGGCAACAAGGTATTGGGCAAGGACCCTCTGGGCCGCAACATCATCCAGAACCAGGCTTACGATCCGGACAGCAATTTCACTCAGAACGGCCAAGTGCTCCGTAATCCCTTCACCAACAACCAGATTCCGGTCGCGCGCTTCGATCCGGTATCAGCCAAGCTGCTGACTCTGGTTCCGAAAGCCAATCTGCCCGGTCTGATTCAGAACTACAACAACCCTTACGCAACCGCCAGCAAGCAGTACCTGCCGTCTTTCAAGATCGACCACAACATCAACGCCTCCAACAAGCTGAACTTCTTCTTTTCGCGGACGACGCAGCGCAGTCCGATCACGACCGGCGAAGGATTTCCTACTCAGATCTCTAATGGCACGATCTCCGACTGGATCAACAAAAACTACCGTCTGAACTATGATCGGACGATTACGCCCACTATGCTGCTGCATCTTGGCGTGGGATATCAGGACGCCACCATCGGACAGTTGCCGTTTGAAGCCAACACCCCCTATGACGCGACTACCGCGCTGGGCTTAAAGGGTCCGTTCTTTCACGGGGAGGGCTCGACGTTCCCGCACTTCGGCAGCAATAACCTGGCGCCCGGCACCGGCATGAGCAACGGGCAGGGCGGCTTGTCGGACCTCGGGAACGCAAGCTTTAACGGGACGACGTTGACCAAAAACCAGAGACCGACTGCGATCGCAACCCTGACCTGGGTGAAGAACAACCACACCTACAAGTTCGGCGGCGAGCTGCGCGTCGACGGTTTCCCGGCTTACAACCTGGTGAACTTGAACGGCTACTACGCGTTCAGTGGGAACGAGACGGCGCTGCCGTATCTGAACAGCGCCACACTAGCCGGCAACACTCTTGGATTCCCCTTCGCGAGCTTCCTGTTGGGCCAGGTGGACCAAGGGAACGTTTCGTCGCCGGCCAACGCGAAGCTGGGTCAGCATTCCCTGGGATTCTTTGCGCAGGATACCTGGAAGGTCACCCGGAAACTCACGCTGGACTACGGCTTGCGATGGGACTACTCGACCTATCAGAAGGAACAGTACGGCCGCTATCCGACACTGGACCCGCGGGCGCCCAACGCGTCTGCCGGCGGTCATCCGGGCGGCGTGACGTATGAAGCCACCTGCGGCTGCAGGTTTGCGCCGAATTATCCATACGCCTGGGGCCCGCGGCTGGGCGCAGCGTATCAGATCGACCGGAAGACGGTGGTGCGCGGCGGCATCGGGCTGATGTATAACACCTCGGCTAGAATCGGCATCGCGGGGCGCTCGCTCGGATCTAACAATCCGTTCACCTCTCCGTCGTTTGGGGAACCCGCGATGGTGCTGGGAACCGGCGTGCAGGCGACCTACCAGCAGATCGCCTGGCCCAACTTCAATCCCAACTACTACCCGGTCTTCGGCCGGAGCCCGGGAGCAGGCCCTGCGAATGTATTCGACCAGAACGCCGCGCGCCCGGCACGCCAGCTCCAGTGGTCCATCGGCGTGCAGCGCGAGATCTTCCGCGACCTGGTGATCGAAGTCTCCTACGTCGGCAATACTGGCGTGTGGTGGACGGCGGCTGCGGCGGTGAACTACAACACCCTCCAGCCCTCCACTCTGCAGTCCTTGGGGATCGACATCAACAATCCCGCGGATGTCACTCTGTTGAATTCGCAAATAGGTTCGGCGGCGGTGAAGGCTCG
>DATIRX010000351.1:0-3347 GCA_035469225.1 Bryobacteraceae bacterium | reverse complement strand
CACCCCGGCCGAATACCAGACCCGCCGCGCCGAGCTGCGCAAATCGCTCGATGGCGTCATGATCCTCTTCGGCGCCGACGATCCCGACGATCTGCACGCCAGCGTCTTCCAGGAATCGAACTTTCTCTATCTCTCAGGCTGGCGCGAGCCCGGCGCCGTCATGATGCTGACACCGCAGACCGAGATCCTCTTCCTCCCCGCCCGCGATCCGCGCATGGAGCTCGACACGGGTCCCAAACTGGGCGCCGATAATCCCGACGCGGGGAAGCAGACGGGTTTCGAGCGGGTGATGCCCAAATCGGCCATCGAGTCGACTTTCCTCAAGGTTCTGGAGACATCGCCTCGGGTCTATACCGTGCCGGGCGACCTGCGCGGCGAAAAACTGAAATCGCTGGCGGTGCTCCACGACGAGACCGACGCGGCCCAGGTCATCGCGCGCTTCCGCATGGTCAAATCGCCGGCGGAGATCGATCTCATCACGAAGGCTACCGACGCGACCGTTGCCGCGCACCTGGCCGGATGGAAGAAGACCCGCCCCGGCGTTTGGGAGTTCGAGGTCGCCGCCGTGATGACCAACGTATATTTCGAGCGCGGGTGCGAGCGGAATGCCTATCCTCCCATCATCGGCAGCGGGCCCAACAGCGTAATCCTGCATTACGCGGCCAACCATCGCCGGCTGGACGCGGGCGAGATCGTGGTGGCGGACGTGGGCGCCGAATGTTCGGATTACGCCACCGACGTGACGCGCACCGTTCCCGCGGGAGGCAAATTTACGCCGCGCCAGCGCGAGATCTACGAAATCGTTCTGGGAGCCCAGAAGGCCGCGATTGCCGCCACCAGGCCGGGCATGCGCCTGCGCGCCGAAGGGCCCTCGCTTTATCAGATCGCCTACGACTACATCAACAGCCACGGCAAGGATCTGCACGGCCAGCCGCTCGGCAAGTATTTCGTCCACGGCCTGGGACACTACGTCGGCCTGGACGTGCACGATCCCGGCGATTTCGCCGCTCCGCTCAAACCCGGCGCCGTCATCACCATCGAACCAGGCATTTACATTCCCGAGGAGAACATCGGCATCCGCATCGAAGACGTTGTCCTGGTGACCGCGGACGGCGCGAAAGTCCTCAGCGCGGCGCTCCCGCGCGAGATTGCCGATATCGAGAAGCTCGTTGGCAAATAAGATCCAGATCGCAAAGTATGCAGGCATGCTGGCGGTGTGCCTGGCGCTCGGCATCCTGGCGGGTTTCAACCCGTTGGCCGTGCATGTGGACCATAACGCCTACGATTTCTTGCTGGCCCACCAGAGTGACACCTGGACGCCTCAGTCTGTGATCGTCAAGATCGACGCGGCGACTCTCGAAGCCGGCCACGGCATGCGCAACATCCGCACCATTCTGTCGCAAGCGCTGGATGAGCTTGCGCAAGCCCATCCCAAAGCCGTGGCGCTGGACGTCACGCTGCATGACCAGGTGGATCCGACCGAGGACGCTCGCCTGGAAGCCTCGCTGCGCGCCACCAGAAACTTGATTCTGCCTTGCCAGCTGGCCGGATCGCGGTGGGAGGATCCCGCTCCGCGTTTTCGTGCGCTGGGATCTCTAGGTCACGTCCACACCGAGCGGGATCGAGTGGATGCCGTGAGCCGCCAGATCATCCTGGAACAAGTAGCGGCCGGCGACCGCCGCTGGGCCCTGTCGCTGGAGGCATTGCGTTTGTCGCTGGACGCGGGAAATCCGGAAGAATCTCCAGACGATGTGAGGGTCGGCAATGTGTTGATTCCGGCGCCGCGGTCCAACGGCAGAGCCCTGCTCGTCCGATACCTGCAGCCCGGCACGATTCCCGAGGTCTCGGCAATGGAGATCGGCCGGCATCGCGAGGAACTGCGCGCCAAGACCGTGTTTCTGGGGATCACCGACCTTTCCGCCGCCAATGACCGCCTGGTAAATCCTTTTGGCGTAAACTTCCCCGGTGTCGAAATGCACGCTCAAGCGTTCGAGACGATGGCCCATGGCGACTTTCTGGTGCCGGCCGGCAATTCAACATGGCTGACGGTTTGCGTTTCATTCGCGGTGGCCGCGGGACTCATCTTCTGGCTGCTGCCGGGATGGTCCGCCTACCTGCTGATTGTGCCCCTGCTCGCCACCGTGCATTACTTCCTGCCGGTCCAGTTCTTCGCACGAGGCGTTGTTCTTCCTTATGTTGCTCCGGTGGCCGTCGCCTGGCTGAGCTCCATCGGCGCGGCCACCTATCGGCACTTTGTGATGCGCGGCCAGCTTCGCAAATCGGAATCGGAAAAATCTCGCTACCAGCAAGCCATCCACTGGGCCGCGCACGAGATGCGCACGCCGCTCACGGCCATCCAGGGCTCCAGCGAGCTGATGACCCGCTACGCGCTGCCCGATGCGAAGCGAAATGAGTTGAGTACCATGATCAACTCGGAATCGAAACGCCTGGCCCGCATCATCTCCACATTTCTGGATGTCGAACGCCTGGCCGAGGGTCAGATGGAGCTGAAACGCGAGCCTTTGCCGCTGGCCGAGCTGGTGGATACCTGCATCCAGCGCGCGGCGCCCCTGGCGGAGCGCAAGCGCATCGGCCTGTTTCTCGACAACACCGTTCAGGGCTCGCTGCTCGGCGACCGCGAGCTGCTGGAATATGCTTTCTATAACCTGCTGACGAACGCCGTAAAGTATTCGCCCTCCGATACTCAGATCCACGTCTATTCCGAGCTGCGGGGAGCCGATCTGCGCCTGGCCGTGCAGGATCAGGGAATCGGCATGGATGCCAAGGAAATCAAAAGCATTTTCCAGAAATTCTACCGGACCAAGAGCGCCGAAGCCTTCGGCGAAGCCGGTACCGGCATCGGCCTGTCCATTGTAGAGCAGATCGTTTTCCAGCATGGAGGCCGTATTGAAGTGACCAGTACTCCCGGGAAAGGTTCTTGCTTTACCATGATTATGAAGGCTCACGCGAGCGCCCCAACCGATGCAGAAACTGCTGATCGTAGAAGATGACCAGTCCGTGCGGACCACCATGGTCACTTGTCTGGAACTGGAAGGCTACGCCGTCGAAGCAGTAGCGTCAACCCGGGAAGCGCTCGACCGTCTGGAAAAACAAAGCTATCCCATCGTCATATCCGATATCTATCTGGATGAACGCACCGGACTGGATGTCCTGCGCACGGCCCGCCGGCAGAATCCCGATTGCGCGGTGATCCTCATGACCGGCCGCGGCAGCATGGAAACCGTGATGGCTGCCACCGAGGGCGGCGCGTTCGAGTACCTGGCGAAGCCCTTCGAGATGTCCCACATGGTGGACACCATCCGGCGCGCCGAGAAGTCGCTGGGCGA
>DATIRX010000350.1:0-5462 GCA_035469225.1 Bryobacteraceae bacterium | reverse complement strand
GCACTTTGGGCGAACCCGGAGCCGGGCTCGCGCTGCGCGGGCGTCCCGCGTACCCGATGGCCTGATTCGGTCCGAGCATCGGCTGGATATGGCCACGCACAAACGCCCAGGCACCCATGTTGCGCGGTTCTTCCTGGACCCACACGACGTGCTGCGCCCCGGGGTAGCGACGCAGGACCGCAGCGAATTCAGCTTGCGGAAACGGATACAGCTGTTCGAGCCTTACGATCGCGAAATCGCCGCCGCGCGTTTCATGCGCCGCCAGCAGTTCATAGTAGATCTTGCCCGTGCACGCCAGAATCCGGGTGATGCGGCTGGGGTCAGCCACGCGAGCATCGTCCAGCACGGTCTGAAAAACGCCGCTGGCCAGGTCGTCCACCGTCGCGATTACTTTCGGATGCCGCAGCAGGCTCTTGGGCGTCATCACCACCAAAGGCTTCCGGAGCCCGCGCCGATCTGTCCCGCCGCGCATCTGGCGCCGCAAGAGATGGAAATACTGCGCCGGCGTCGTAGGATACGCCACTTGCATGTTGTTTTCCGCGCACAGTTGCAGGAACCGCTCCAGGCGAGCGCTGGAATGTTCAGGGCCGCCGCCCTCCTGCCCGTGCGGCAGCAGCAGCACGATGCCGCTGGGTTGTCCCCACTTGGATTCCGCCGAGGAAATGAACTGGTCGATGATCACCTGCGCGCCGTTGGCGAAATCGCCGTACTGCGCTTCCCACAGCACCAGCGTCAGTGGGTCGGCCACGCTGTATCCGAATTCGAATCCCATGATGCCGAACTCGCTGAGCGGGCTGTTGTAGACCTCGAAGGCCGCCTGATTCGGCGCCAGATGCTGCAGGGGAATATAGGTGCGGCCATTTTCCGCGTCGTGATATTGCACGTGGCGCTGGCTGAACGTTCCGCGCCCGCTGTCCTGGCCGCTCAGGCGCACCGGAGTCCCTTCCAGCGCCAGGCTGCCGAACGCCAACGCCTCGGCCAGCGACCAATCCACGTGAGGGCCCTCGTGGGCCTGCTTCCTGCGCTCGATGAAGCGGGTCAGCTTGGGATATAGACGGAAGTCCGGCGGGAACGTGGTGATCCCGTCAATGATGCGGTGGAGCACGGTGCGGTCCGCCGCCGTGGGAGGCAGATCCATGGGCATCCCTTCCGCCGGAATGGGACTCATCTCGTGAAGCTCGAATTGTTCTTTCACCTTCTGCGTCTGGTCGTAGATTTCGTAAAGCTGCTTCTTCTGGGCTTCCTGCCAGTCGGCGATTTCCTGCGCGGTCACCACGCCGTCCTGGATCAGACGCCGGGCATATAAAGCCGCCACCGGCTTGTGGTTCAGCAGCTTTTGATAGATCAGGGGCTGCGTATAGCTGGGGTCGTCGCCCTCATTGTGGCCGTGCTTGCGATAGCACACCATATCCAGCACCACGTCTTTGTGGAATCGCTGCCGGTACTCGAACGCCAGCTCCATCGCGGCCACGCACGCTTCCGGATCGTCGCCGTTTACGTGCAGTATGGGCGCCTGGATTCCGAGGGCCACATCGGTGCAGTATTTGGACGATCGCGCTTCGCGCGGGCTGGTGGTGAAACCGATCTGGTTATTGATCACCAGGTGGATGGTCCCGCCGGTGGTGTATCCCTCCACCTGGCTGAAATTCAACGTTTCTGCCACCACGCCCTGCCCCGCCATCGCGGCATCGCCGTGGATCAGCACCGGAATTACGCGCTCGCGTTTCTTGTCGCCCAACCGATCCTGCTTGGGGCGGACAATGCCCTCCACCACCGGATTCACCGCTTCCAGGTGACTGGGGTTGGCAGCGACGGAGACGGTGATCTCATGACCGCTGGACATCTGCCGGACACTGCTCGCGCCCAGGTGATACTTCACATCGCCGGTGCCCTCGGCGACTTCGGAATTGATATCGCCTTCAAATTCGGAGAAGATCTGCGCCACGCCCTTCCCGATCACATTGGCGAGCACGGCCAGCCGCCCGCGATGCGCCATGCCGATGAGGATTTCGTTCACGCCTTCGGCTGCCGCGCGCTCCAGCAGCTCCTCGATCATCGCGATGCTGGTCTCGCCGCCTTCAATCGAAAAACGTTTGTGACCCTTGAAGCGATTTTCCAGGAAGCCTTCGAATCCCTCCGTCAGGACGACGTTCTTGAGGATCCGGCGGTGCGTTGCGGCATCCAGCGCAAACTGGTCCGGGGCCAACTCCACGCGCTCCTGAATCCATTTCCGCTCTTCCGGGTTGTCGATGTGAATATACTGAATACCGGTTTTTCCGGCGTAAATGCTCCGCAGGCGGTCGAGCAGAGTACGCAGCGGAAGCACGCCGAATGACTCCGCTTGAAACGTCCGGTCCAGATCCCAAATACTCAGCCCATGGGACGACGGTTCCAGATCCGGATGCGACGGACGCGGCTCGCCCAACGGATCGATATCGGCCGCCAGATGGCCTCGTTCCCGCCAGGCATGAATCAGACGGGCGACGCCGGCCTGCTTCATCGGATCCGAGCTCACCATGGGGGCAGTGGCTTGATCCGGCTCCCAGCGCCAGGCCTGCGCCGGGATCGCCAGCTCACGGAAAATCTGGTCGTAGAAATTACTTTCGCCTTCGAGCAGCGCCTGCAGCCGCGCCAGGAACATGCCCGACTCGGCGCCCTGGATCACGCGATGATCATACGTGCAGGTGATGGTCATCACCTTGCTTAAACCCATGGAGGAGCGCACATCCTCGGGCACGCCGCGGTACTCGGGCGGATAATCGATCGCGCCGGTGGCGATGATCGCGCCCTGCCCCGGCATCAGCCGCGGGATGGAACCGACGGTTCCCACGGTGCCGGGATTGGTGAGTGAAATCGTCACGCCTTCGAAATCGGCGACGGCTAGTTTATTGCTGCGCGCACGCGCTACCAGGTCGTCATAGGCGGCGATGAACTGCGCGAACGTCATGGCTTCCGCGCGCTGGATGCCCGGGACTTTCAGCGACCGAGATCCGTCCTTGCCCGCCACGTCTACCGCGATCCCCAGGTTCACATGCCCGCGCGCCACGCGGAAAGATTCCTCGCCGCGCTCGGAGTAGGCCTGGTTCATGGCCGGGACCGCCTCAATCGCACGCACGATGGCCCACGCCACAATGTGCGTGTAGGAGAGCTTGGTCTGCCCGGTCGCGGCGCGATGCTGGTTGATCAGCCTGCGGTTTTCGTCGATCACCTTCACCGGCATGGCGCGCTGGCTGGTGGCCACCGGCATGGTGAGGCTGGCGGCCATGTTTTCGGCGATGCGCAAGGCGGGCCCGCGCAGGGGAATGAGTTGATCGTCTGCGCCCACGGAGACCGCCGGAACTTCCGGCGCGCGCAGCGCTAGCGCCCGCGGAGGTTCGGCCACTGCGGCACCCGTGTCCCGGACTCCCGCCGGCGCGGACGTGTGCCCGTTGCCTTCCAAAACCGCGGTCCAGGTGGCATCCACCGTCTTGCGGTCGTGCTTGTATTGCTGGCGAAGTTCATCCTCCAGCCAGCTATTGACATTAGGTTGTGTGGGATCGTCTTGCATGGAGAGGCGCTACTACTATGGTATCTGAACATATCGATACCTATGCCCCGCCTTTTAGTCTTTTCCGATATTCACAATGACAGTCGCGCGCTCGAAACGCTCATGGACATCGAGGCCGACTTCTATTTCGCCGCCGGAGACCTGGTGAGCTGGGCTCGCGGTCTCGAAAAAATGGCCGAGCCGATGCAGCGTCGCGCGGAGCACATGTATGTGCTGCCTGGAAATCACGAGTCCGAGAAAGATATTGCCGAGTTCTGTGAGCGTCACGGGTTCGTCAACTTTCACGGCGGGACTCTGGCGATCGGAGGCACGCACGTCGCTGGGCTGGGATACTCGACGCCGACGCCTTTCGATACGCCCGGCGAGTACTCGGAACAGGAGATGGCGGCGCGTCTGGAAAAATTCGCGGGGCTAAAACCGCTGGTTCTGATCTGCCACGCGCCTCCGCTCGAGACCGATCTTGACCGCATCAAAAAAGGCCTTCACGCCGGCAGCCGGGCGGTGCGGGAATTCATCGAGCGGGTTCAACCCGGGCATTTCTTCTGCGGACACATCCATGAGGCCGAAGGCAAGGTGATCCAGATGGGCGCGACACGAGCGATGAACGTCGGCAAGAAAGGATACCTGCTGGAAATCTAACGAACGGCAAGCGCCAGCGAGTTGCTGCCCGCTCCCGCGCACTCTATGCGGAATTCCCGATCCCCTTTGGCGGTATCCGCCGGAATCACGGCGTTGATCTGCCGGTATCCCTCGACGTTGGGTTCCCCCACGTAATCCACCTTCAGCCTCTGTTTCCCGAGCGACGCCCGAACATTCGCGCGATCCGCGTTTTCCGGCAGCCCTGCGACCCAGCAGCTCAAAAATCCTCGCTCGCCGACCTTCACTTCCCCCTTCGTCCAGGCGACGCCGTCGTAGACTTCCTTCAGGACGATCTTCCCGGCCTTCAGCGGCACATCCACGGCGATCCGAAACTCGCGTCCGAAGCCGGTGTCGCTAAAACGCATGCGCGCCGTGTGCCAGCCTGGACCGAGCCCCGGCGGCAGATGAAACGTCGCTCGCCAGGAATGGTCTTCCTGAGTCACGAACAGCGCTGCCGCACCGAAGTCGTCCACTCCATCGTTAACTTCCAGGCGAAGCATCTCCGATGTCACAGGCCGGGAGGTCCGAAATACGCAGGAAATGTACTCCTCCGATTTTCGCGTTGAAAAATTGATGCCGTTGCGCGCATTTTCGATGGTGAGTATCTCCGGCGAATCGCTCGCGACCTCCGCCGGGAGAGCTTCCCATTTTCGGTAGCATGCCACCACGGCGTGATGGTCTCCGGTGCCCAGAAGCTCGACGCGCGCGAATCCTGCGGCGCGGCACATGGCCAGCAGGCACTGGACCGTGGGACCCACCCAGTTGCCGAACTGGTTCCCCAGTTCGTCCAGCTCATAAAACTCCATGGTGGGAATTTCGTCCGCGTGCTCCTGCCAATTGTCCGGATCGGTGACGAACGAATCCACAATCGCGATATCGCGCGTCAGCGCGCAGACGATTTCGAGCGAAAGCAGCGGATGGCGCACGTGGTACAGCACGCCCAGGTAAAAGACGATGTCGAACTTTCCGAGACCGGCGCCGGGAAGCTCGTAAAAATCCATGAACCGGTAATCGACCTTGGAATGGAGACGCGCATGGATATCGAGAAAGCTGGGCAGCTCCACGCAATCGATCGCGGTTACGGCAGCCCCGTGGCGTTCCGCTTCGAAGCTGAACCAGCCGTCCCACGCGCCGATATCCAGCAGCCGATTGCCGCGCAGGTCATCGGGAATCGGGAATTGCGCGTAGCGCCGTTTCTGCTGCGCGACGGTCATGAACCCGTCGATGAAGGTACCGTCCGGCAGCTCGAAGCTGTGATACCAGCCCTTAGCGGCAA
>DATIRX010000349.1:0-6425 GCA_035469225.1 Bryobacteraceae bacterium | reverse complement strand
ATTTCATGGCGACATGTCCCGCCGCTTCCGGGCCTTCGACGCGGCCACCGGCAAGCAGCTGTGGGAATCGATCCTGGGCGGGAACGTCTCGGTCAGCAACATCAGCTACGCCGTCAACGGCAAGCAGTACATCGCGGTGATGACCGGCGACAACCTGAAGGTCCCCGAGCTGTCGGCAGAGGTGCCCGAGCTGAAGACGCCGGTGCACAACGCGATCTACGTGTTCAGTCTGCCCTAATCCAGAAAAAAGGGCGTCTCGTTCTCGCCCCTCAGAATGATGTCGAAGCGATACTCGCCGGCGTTTTCGCGGCGAGCGAACAGCCGCTTGCGCGCGGCCGCGCCGGCGACGCAATCCAGCACCGGATCTCGAACTTCCTCTAAACTCACGACGGGATCGTCCGCGAAAAACACGGTGGTCACCAGGCGCCGCGTCAGCCCGATGGCCAGAATCATCAGGTTCGCGTGCGGACAGCGTCCCGCATAACTGCCCGGAACCACCGTCCGGATCTTGTACCACCCTTCCGCATCCGTGCGCGCACGACCCCAGCCGGAAAATCCAGGATCCGCCTGCGCGCAGCGGAGGTCGCTGGAGTGGCGAAAGATTCCGCCGGCATCCGGCTGCCAGATTTCAAGAATCGTGTTGCGCGTGGGAACCCCGCCTTCCTGCAGAATTCGCCCGCTGAGCACGATGTGCTGGCCGCGAGCCACATGCCCGCCATGCTGCGTCAGGTCGTCGCAACCCTCGACGAAGGACGCCGGGAAGTACGGACCGATCGTGCAATAAGGAGAAACGATCATCCGTCCAGCTCCGGCGTGCGGCGATGCCCCCGCATCACAAAATCCCGGCGGAAGCCCATGGCGTTCACCTCGCCCATCGAGGTTCCCTCAAATTGGAAGATGAGCCGCTGGCGGACGTCCGCATCCGGCACGGCGTTCAGCAGCAGATCGGTCTCATTCAAAGGTTCGCCCGGGAAAAAGATCTGGGTGACGAAGCGGTCCATCCAGCTGCGGCCGAGAATGGAGAAATGGATGTGCGGCGGTCTCCACCACCAGCCCGTTTCGAGCACCGGGTACGCCCCGGGCTTGATGGAGAAGAACTGGAACTTGCCTTCGGCGTCGGTCAGCAGCCGGCCCTCGCCGGTGAAGTGAGGATCGACCGGGGCGTTGTGCCGGTCCATGTCATGAATGTACTTGCCGGCGGAGTTCGCCTGCCAGATCTCGATCGCCGCGCCCGCCAGCGGCGAGCCGTCTTCGTCGGTAATCCGCCCGCTGACCTGGATCAGTTGTCCCGTGGCGCGGGGCGCATCCACGGCAGTCTTGGAGAGGTCCAGAGAACTGCTCATTGCAAACAGGTCCTCTCCGGCGGGTCCGGTGCGCTCGGACAGCGTCAGGGGCCGCGGGATCAGCGGCGCCAAGGGCGTGCGCTTAAAGCTCAGAGGATAGCGATCGATGTAGCGCGCGAGCTGTGTATCGTCATCGTAAGGCCGATAGTCGATGATGGGTTCCGGCATGTTGCTGGTCTCTGCATTTTACTCCGCTTAGAACGTGAAGCGAGCGACCATCAGGCCCGTGCGCGGGCGGGATCCGGCGCCGTTGACGAAGTTGACGAAGCCGAAGCCGTTGGATAACGCCGTGTTGTTGAGGTTCGTTTTCGCCGGCAGCGTGGCCGGATTGGCGCTGCTCGGAGCCATATAGAAGTGCCGGTTAAAGACGTTCTGGAACTCCGCTCGAATCTGCAAATTCATCCTGCCTTCGTGGCCCATCCGGAAGTTCCGGCCGAAGTTCATGTTCTCGGAAGGCTGCCGCTGCCAGCGGTAGTTGTTGTAGTAGGCTGCTGAATTCGACCACTCCCCGGCGGCCACATCGGTCCAGGCGTCCTTGTTCAGCACCAGCTGCTGGGTCACGTCGAAACAATGGCAGTTCGGATCCAGCCCATTCAGGAACGCATCCTTGGGACCCTTTCCAGGCGCGAAGTTGTAATAGGTTCCGGCTCCGCCGAACAATCCGGCGCCCCGGTTCAGTTGAGCGTACAGCCCGTTGTTGGATTGCGGCACCTGGATCAGCGCGCCGCTCTGGTACTGCAGGACGGCGCCGATCTGCCAGTCACGCAGGATGTGCGAGATGACTTTCATCGGCGTCCGCTCGCCTGTCGCGCGGGGCGTTGTATACGTGCCGGAAATCACCAGGCGGATCGGCTGGCTCAAGGGCGAAAGCTGCTTGTTGCTATCGCGATTGAATACGTCGTTGATTCTGGTGGTGGCAGGCACGCCGAAATACCCTGTGTCTGAATTCACACCCAGCGCCAGCTCTTTGCCGTAGGTGAAGGACCCTTGCATGTCCAGTCCGTGCGAGGTGCGCTTGGTAGCCTTCACCTGGAGCGCGTCATACCAGGTTTTACCCAAAGGAGGTCCGAGGAAGGCGAGAATCGTGCTGCCCCACTGCGGCCGGGCGACCAGCGATTGAGCCAGGGTCTGGGTGATCGGGAAACCCTGGTACGGTACTCTGGCGAGGCCTCGGGCGGTCAGCGTCGGATTAAACTGCTGCGTCGCCGCGCTGCCCAGCGGTGTGGTCAAAAGAGCCAGGTCGGCTGCTTTGGTGGCGTCGATACCGAACCGGGCCAGGTCCGTAAGCTGAAGCGTATTGTAGTTGTTGATGTTCAGAGCCGGAGCGGCGAACCATACGCCGCGGTTGCCCACGTAGCTCACGTCCACCACCAGGTGGCGCCCCACTTCGCGCTGGACGCCCAGGCTGTACTGGAAAATACGCGGCGGCCGCGCATCTTCATCGATCGAGATGAAGGGCGACTGCGGCAGATAGCAGTCCGCGTTCACGGTTCCAGGACAGACGCTGCGGACTGGATATTTATTGGGATCGAAGTTAGGCCAGGTCAGGATGGGATTGCCAAAAGGGTTTCCGGCTGCGTATGGATTGCCTCCTTGAATCCCGCCGTCGAGGGCGTTGGCGCCGAACCCGGGCGCGTTGAATGTATAGAAATCTTCAAGACTCGAAGAGAGTTGCGGAGAGTTGCCGGACGTGGCTCCGTAGCTGAGCGCGCTTCCGCCTCGCAACACCGTCTTGCTGTTGAGCTGATATGCGAACGCCAGGCGCGGTCCCAGAGCCCACGGATAGTTGCTGGAAAAATTGCAATTGCAGCGTCCCGGTCCAAAACCTTCGTACTTCACGGTCCCGGGGAAGCCGGCCTTCGCATTGATGCTGTTGAAATCCGCGTTCTGCAGGCGGCCGTACTGCTCCTTCAGGTAGGTTTGGAAGTCGTAGCGCAGGCCGAAATCGATCGTGAGCTTGCGTGTGACTTTCCAGTTGTCCTGGGCATAAATCCCAATTCCATGGTTGCCGAGTTTCATCTGTGCGACCGGCGCCGTTTGCAAGCTGTTGACTTGGCCCAGCAAGAAGCTGGCGTAGCCGAATCCGCTCTGGCCGCTCACGCCGGCCGGAGGGCCGTTCTCCCAGGGATTGCGGGTCTGATCCGCGGAAATCCCAAAGATGCCGTTCCCGCGGGCATCCGTGTGATTGACGATACCGTCGATCACCAGCTCTCCGCCGAACTTGAAACTGTGGTTGTTCTTGACCCAGGTCAGATGGGCGTTGGCCGTCGGCTTCTGGTCCCACTGAACCTGGTTGGAAAACGTGCCCACGCCGATGGGAACCAGCTTGCCGCCGGTCGTCCCGCTAAACAGGCCCGCGAAGTTCGGGAACGTGTTGCTATAGAATCCATTCAGTCCGATGCTGCTTGGATCGAAGCGGAAAGGTTGCCCCGGGTAATAGGTGTAGAGATAACCAGCGCCCAGGTGCAGCAGCACGGTCGGAGTGATGGTTTGATCGTAGTTCATCCGAACCGTGGTGGATTTATTGTCGGTCGGGATCACACCCGTAAGAACCTCATCCAGGCCGTTGTGGTTCGGCTGGAACGTCAGCTGGCGCGAAAGATATCCGGAAACCTTCCTGGCGGGGCTGAGCGAATGATCGATTTTGACGGACGGATTGCCGGTGACCTTGGTGCTCGAGTAAACCGGAATGTTGTAGTTGTTGATCAGGGCCGGGCTGGTCGGCAGCGGGAGCTTGTTCTGGATGGCCAGCGCGACCTTGTCCATGCTGGTCAGCGGGATCCTGGCCCCGGGGAACAGATCACGGGTAAGGCTGCCATCGGCCAGCGTGGACGTACTGGCAGGGTCGTAAATGCCGTTGACCGGAATGGTTCGGCCGAGCTGATCCCTTGCCGGCGCGGCCGGAGCTGGGGCCAGCGTCCGGATCACCAGCTGGCCGCTGCCTGCACCACCCGGACAGGCCGCCGTGGAGAACGCAACGCACAGCGGGGTCGCCGTACTGAAGTCGCCATTTCGATAGGCCAGCGTGGGAACCGTCTGCGAAGCATTGGCGATGCTCTGGGTTTCGCGGAACTGCTCCCAGTTGAAAAAGAAGAAAGTCCTGTCGTGGCCGTCATAGACACCCGGAAGGATGATGGGACCACCGACGGTGCCGCCATAGTCGTTGCGGCGCTGCCGGTTCCGGATGTGTTGTCCCGCTTTCAAGCTGTTGGTGGCGCCCGCGTCGGTGTAGGGAATTCCGGCATTCAAAAACTCATTCACATAGTAGTCGTAGACGGACCCGTGAACGCGGTTGGTACCCGACTTCATGGTGAAGTTGAAGTATCCGCCCGCTGCGGGACCGAACTCCGCGGCATAATTGCTGGCCTGGACAGCCAATTCCTGGACCGCTTCGGCGCCTTGCTGGACAATCTGGGTCTGCTGGCGCCAGATGCCGAAGGTGGCGTCCTGACCCTCCACGCGGATGGTTTCGGTATTGCTCGGCAAGCCGTTCACACGAAGATTGAAATCGGCCGCATACTGCGCGCCCGGCAGAAGACTCGTGACCGCCAGAGGATTGCGGATGGCCCCCAAGCCCGTGCCGCTTCCAATCGTCAGCACCGGAAGCTCATTCGCCTGATCGCCGGTCACGTTGTGGCTTACCTCGCCGCTGTCAGTCTTGAGTAAGGGAGTGGAGCCGGTGACCGTGACGGCCTCGGATGTGTCGCCGACCACCAGCCTCACGTCCCAACGCAGTGTGATCGCAGCCGGGAGGCCCAGGTTCTCCCGAATATATTTCTTGAATCCCGCGACCGTAACCGACAGTTCGTAAATCCCGGGAGGGAGTGCAAGGGTGTAGTTGCCGGTAGCGGAAGAGCCACCGTGAAAGACCGCTCCGGTCTCTGAGTTCCTGGCCTGAATCGACGCGTTGGCTGCCACCGCGCCGGTCGGATCGGCAATGACTCCAGTGAGAGTACCGCCGTTTTGCCCGAACGCCCCACGGGCCAAGGCGGACAAACAAACGCAAGCGAGCAGTGTTCTCGTGAAGACACCCTCTTCCTGAAGCAGCCCGATATATCCAAAGAGCCCTAAAAATACCGCTCGAGTAGTATATTGCCATAAAGAATTGATAGTCAAGCCAAATAGCAGACAAGAAAGCTATGATTACATCTGTAAATCGATGGACATAAATTAAAAAGTGTCTGAAACAACGGAGCCGAAGCGCCCCGTGCGCCGGCCGTTAGAGGGAGACGGGGCGCGCAGCCCGCATCTGGTCGACCAGATCTTCCGGGATGCGGAGGTTACTCCCGCGACCGGTCCCCAGCTGGATTTCAGGTTTTGCGTCGCCATGAAAATCCGAGCCGCCGGTCACGATTAGGCCATGGTCCGCGGCCAGTTGCAGATACAGCTGAGTCTCCGCCGGGCTGTGATCGCTATGGTAGGCCTCAATGGCCGTGAGCCCGTTGGCGCACAACCCGGGGAGGGCGCCCGCCACGTCTTCGCGCAGGCGAATGGGGTGCGCCAAGGATGCAATGCCGCCTGCCTGGCGAATGCGCCCCGCGGCCTCGGCAAATTGAGGTTCGCGGCGGGTGACGTAGCCTTTGGCGGATTCGTCCAGATACTCGTCGAAGGCTTGCTGCATGTTGCTGACGTAGCCTTTCTCCATCAGCAAGCGTGCGAAGTGGGGACGGCCGGTCATTCCGCCGCCACGGGCCTCGGCTTCCTCCATGGTGATCTCCAGTCCGAGCTCCCGCAGTCGGGCGACCAGCCGGACATTCCGCTCGCGGCGCGATTCCTGCAAATCTCGAATCCACGCCCGGAACTCGGCCGCGCCGGGATGCTGATCGTTCAGAAAATACCCCAACAGATGCACCGAATGGGCATGCAGCTTGGTCGAGAGCTCGATGCCGCATACCAGATGCAGTCCCGCTTCGCGCGCCAGCGGCAAGGCCTGGTCATATCCTGAGAATGTGTCGTGATCGGTGATTCCCAGCGTCCGGACGCCCACGCGCCGCGCCTCATCCACCAGCTGCGCCGGCGAAAAGGTGCCATCCGACGCGGTGGTGTGCGAGTGCAGGTCAATCATCGGTGATCACGCCCAGG
>DATIRX010000348.1:0-14534 GCA_035469225.1 Bryobacteraceae bacterium | reverse complement strand
GATGCATGGGCCGGCCGCGTCCGCGGAGGCCGGCAGGACCTCCCGGGCCCCCCGGTCCGCCACCCTGACCCGGGGCCCGCATGAGCGGCTGGCCGGGACGAACAGGAACGCGGTAAATCGGCTGCCCGGGAACGGGACTCGCAGGACGAGTCGGCATCCCTGGACGAGGCAACCCCGGTGCGGCCGCGGCAGGCGGCCTGGTTAGCTTGGCTACCAGATCCGGACGCGGCGGTACGATCGGTCTGGCCGAAGGCTGTCCGGCAAGATTCGGTTTCGCTGGAGGACGCAGCGGCCCGCCGCCACCCGTAGGAGCTCCCAGCGGAGTCCCCGGAGCCAGCGAAGCGGCCGGAGGCGCGCCAGGACGCGGGCTCGGACGTGGTGGCAAGGGAAGGCTCGGTATCAGGCCGGGCGCAGGGCGTGGAGCACCAGGAATACTTTCCGCGGATACGCGTGGGGCGTCTCCCCCGGGGGATGGCAGCGGCTGCCGCGGACCCGAGAGAATCTGACCCGGCTTGGGCGCCGGCGGAGCCGGTCTGGCCGGAATCGGACTGCGCCGTGGAGCGATCGGTGGCGTCAGCGGCGGGCCCGACGACAAAGGCGGACGTAAGGGCGCCGAACGCGGAGCGGGCGCCGCTTCCCCGGGAACCTCACGAGCCTGGACGGGAGCCTCGACGGCCGCGGCAATAACGGGTTCGGGTTTGGCCGCGACGGGCGCACGCGATTCCTTCGGAGCGGCTTCCGCGACGTGTTCCACGGCAGCCTCGGGAGCTTCGGCTGCCGGCGTTCCGCCGTCCCCTTCGGTCAGGCGGCGCTTTATTTCCACCGCCACCGGTTCATCGATCGAGCTGGAGTGGGTTTTCTTCTCTTTGACGCCCAGAACCGGGAGCAAATCTAGGATCACGTTGGGCTTAACTTCAAGCTCGCGAGCCAGCTCATTGATGCGGATTTTGATCATACCGTGTGCCCCGTCGTCCAACTGCGACACCGGGGTTGTGTGCTTCAGCCCTGCTCCTTTTCCAAAGTCCCCGCGCCTGCCGGGGGCTCCGCAGTATCTATCGTAACAGATTGTTCCTGTTGCTCCTGCGGCTGCTCCGCTACTTCCACGGCTTCCGCCGACGCCGTTTCTGCTTCGCCGCCGGATTCAAATTGTCCGTAGTAGCTCATCACGGATTCCTGAATTTTTTCCACCATCTCCGCGCCGATGCCGGGTATTTCTTCCAGCTGTTCGGGAGTCATGGAGCCCAAGGTCTCCACCGTGGCGACTCCGGCTTCCATCAGCTTCTCCACCAGCGTGTCGGGAATTCCGTGATCCACCAGCACCGCTACCGGAGCACCCGGAACCACCAGCGCAGCCATCTGCGATTCCACTTCCTGGCGCTTCTCTTCCTCGCTCTTGATGTCGATCCGCCAGCCGAGCAGCTTGGCCGCCAGACGCACGTTCTGCCCCTTCTTGCCGATGGCCAAAGAAAGCTGGCTGTCGTCCACAATCACTTCCATGTGCTTGCCCAGCGGGTCCAGAATGGTCACCCGCGAGATCTTGGCGGGGCTCAGCGCATGCGTGGCAAACACCACCGGGTCGTCGTTGTATTCGATGATGTCGATCTTTTCTCCGCGCAACTCGCGAATGATGGACTGCACGCGCATGCCCTTCATCCCCACGCAGGCGCCCACGCTGTCCACATCGCGGTCGCGGCTGGAGACGGCGATCTTGGTGCGTTCTCCGGCTTCCCGCGCGCATCCTTTGATCACCACCGTGTTGTCGTAGATCTCGGGAACTTCCTGCTCGAACAGGCGCATCACCAATTCGGGAGCCGCGCGCGATACGATCACGCCGGCGTTCTTGCCGGCTTTCTCCACGCTCCGGATCACGCAGCGGATGCGGTCGCCCACGCTGAAGCTCTCCAGGCGGGACTGCTCTTTTTTGAGAATCCGCGCCTCGGTCTTGCCCATGTCCACCACCAGGTCAGGGCCCTCCAGGCGCTTGACCACGCAGCTCACCAGGTCGCCCACGCGGCCTGAGAATTCCGAGAAAATATTTTCGCGCTCCGCTTCGCGAACTTTTTGCAGAATTACCTGCTTAAAGGTTTGGGCCGAAATACGTCCCAGCGCGTCCAGCGGTTTTGCGAAGCGGATCTCCCCGCCCAGGTCCACGCTGGGGTTATACGTCCGGGCTTCCTCGAGCGAGATTTCCTTGTCCGGATCGGTGATGGGATCCGCCACACGCTTCACCCCGAAAATCTGGATCGCGCCCGTGCCATCCTCCATCTCCGCCACCAGTTCTTCGTTGGCGTGGAAGTGCTTGCGAGCCGCCACCAGCATGGCGTCCTTCACCGCGTCCCGGATGATTTGCGGATCGATCCCTTTCTCCTTGCTCAGGATTTCGATGGACTGATAAATGTTACCCAGGCTGGTGCTCATGTCTGTTATTGGCTCCGGTGACGGAAAATTACCACTCGAACTTGAGATTGGCCCTCTCCACCAGTTCCAGCGGAAACTGGATACTTTTTCCAGGAGAAGGTTCGAGCGTGATGATTCCTTCGGCGAAATTCCGTAGCGCACCGACCCAGGTACGCTGGTTTTCTACAGGCTGGCGAAGAACGACTTTTACTTTGCGGCCCACAAACCGCTCGAACTCTCGCGGCCGCGCCAGCTTACGCTCCAGGCCGGGCGAGCTGACTTCGAGCGTGTACCGTCCGCCGGGAATAATGTCCTCCACGTCCAGAATGGTGCCTGCGTGCTGCGAGACATACTCGCAATCGGCGTGCGTGACGCCTTCCGGTTTGTCAATGAAAATGCGCAGCAATCGGCTTCCGCCGCCGCCCAGAAGCTGGACGTCGACCACTTCCAGGGCCGCGTCGGCGGCCACACGTTCGACGATTTCCTGCACTTTTTCTATGATGGCGTCCCGGCCGGCCATGTTTCGTTCCCAGGGCCTAAGAGCAATAAAAAAGTGGGCTTTCGCCCACTGCCACTGCTCGTCCCTACTAGCTAGTATACACCCTCCCGCCAGGGAGCCCGATTTACGAGAATTAAGGCCTCCGCGCGGGCTAGAATAGCCACAGGGGCGCGTAGCTCAGTTGGTTAGAGCACCTCGTTTACACCGAGGGGGTCCGGGGTTCGAATCCCTGCGCGCCCACCATTTCAACTACTTACCTGCCTTCATGTGCTGCGCGCTCTTTTCGTTCTCCAGGCACACCTCATCGATGAGTTCGGTGTCCAGCACCAGCTTGTCGACCAGTTTCATGTTCCACGGCCGTGTGTAAGCCTGGGGATCGTTCACTGTGGCGTCGATTTCCAGCGTTCCGAAGCTGGGACGGCGGAATCGTTCCGTCACCTTGGCCGCCTGGGTCAGCGGAGTGCCCGCCATATCCATCCACAGATCGTCGCGAAAGCCGTTGGTTTCCACCACCAGCGTGTCGCCCTCCCACTGGCCCGAAGAGTACCCGTTCCAGGACGGCTGGGGGTCCACAGGCAGGGGACGCCCATCCGTGAAAATCTGCCGGTAGCTGGCGTTGAATTCATTCATCAGTATCAATAGCCCGCGCGTCTGCACAAACTTGGTGAAGTGCGGCAGCGTGAACATGCGCGGGAAATTCGAGGGCATGCATTCCACGTGCGGATCCAGTCCGCTGGCCTTCCGCTGCCGGATGATCTCGATCGACCAGGGCTGGAACGGCAACCCGCCCGGCACGATCTTACTCAGATCGGCGGCGGCCTGCGATATGGGCATCTTCTCCAGGCACTCGCCCGCGTCATCGGCGATCAGTTTGGGGCAAGGCAGCGCCTGGGCGATCACCCAGATCCCGGAAAGATCCGGCTTGCCGTCGGCTGCGCGCGGCGCCGGAGCCGACAGATTCGGTTTCCCATCCTTGCCTCTGGGGACGCCGCTGGTCGGATACTTGATCCACTGTCCGGAAACCACTGCGCACAGTACGCAGGCGGTTGTCAGCAATCGCATCGTCTCGATCCTAGCAGTTGAAGTAAGCTATGCGATGCGCTAGAACACCAGCCGCAGGCTGACCTGCGCGCGACGTGCATTGGTGCCATCCGGCGGGGCGGCCGATGCCGTGCCGACGCCATAGCTCGTGATCGGGGCCAAGACGCCGTTAGTGGCGCTATAGGCATTGTGGGATGTTCCGGAACCGATGTTCGTATTCCATGGCGAATTAGTCACGTTGAACGCCTCGAAATTTAGCGTAAGATTCAGGCGCTCGTTGATCGGCAGCGCCTTGGTGATGCGGGCATCCAGCTTGTTGATGCCATCCAGGCGCCCCGCATTCACGGGCAAGAAAGGAACGCGCGTATCGCCGCCAAAACCGTTCAGACTGAAGAAGGGCAACCCCAACCCGGTGATCTGGCTCACAATATTTACGGTCGCGAAAGTGGGCCGTTCGCTCGAGAACGTCAGCACACCGGAGAGTTGCCAGTTGTTCAACACGTATTTCGAAAAAGCATCGGTCCGCCTGGTAAAGTTGTGCTGCGCGACCCAGCTGAATACGAAGCGGTGGCGCTGATCCAGCTGGCCATCGCCTTTGTCTCCGCGGTAATCACCGTTGTACAGATTGTTAAGGCTGATGGCGCTGCCGAAGCGGTTGATGGTGTCATCTCCCTGTCCCTGCCCGAGATCGATCGCGTGCGACCAGGTATAGGCGACGTTATACATGACGTCGTTGCCCATCTTGCCGTGAAGGGCAACGGCCAATCCGTCGTACCAGCTCTTGCCTCCGGTCTCGACTTGGATCACGCGTGAATATCGCGTGTCCACTTTGCGAGAGGTCTGATACACGCGAGTCAAGTAGGTGCCGACTTGATTGCCGCTGGCATCGTTGATCCGGTAGGTTACCGGTGTATCGGATAGCGTACCGATATTCAGATCGCGCGTCGTGATGATTTGAAGCCCGCGATTGTAGAGGTACGAGACGGTCAGAGACAGGTTTCTTGTGAATTGGTGCTCGAGTGAGACATCGCCGTTTTCGGTATAGTTCGGGCGGAAATCCGGTGCAGCAAACAAAACGTTCACGGTTCCCGAGGCTGGCTTGTCGCTGGCCGCGATGCGATTGGGGAACACGGGGCCCGCGGCGAGGTCGGAAGCGACAGTGCCCGTATACGTGACCGTCTTCTGATAAACGCCGTTCTGCGTAAGGAGCGATTGCAGAATTCCGCCTCCGTACCGGGAATGGAACAGGCCGTAGCCCACCCGAAGGACGGTCCGGGATTTGTCGAATGTATAGGCAAATCCGATGCGCGGGCCGACTTGCCCTGCGAAGGTCGGGATCCTCCCGGTCTCCTTGTAATCCGGATTGACTATTTTTGGCTGCGGAAGCTGGCTGTAGTCATAGCGGATTCCGTAGTTGACCGTGAAACTGTTGGTGACGCGGAACTGATCCTGTGCGAAGAACGAATAGTCACGTGTCGTGAAATCCGTGGTCTTGGTGCCGAGAGCCTGCGTGAACGTCTGCCAGTTCTTGGCCCCGGTTGTATTGCCGGTCAGGTCGAGTGCGAAATTCGTGACCGACCCGTATGTGTAGGTGCCGAATCCGTTAAACAGTTGATCCGTCACGTCCTGGTTGTTAGCGAAGTCGAAACCGAACTTCATGGTGTGGCGGCCCTTGATCCAGCTAAAGGTGTCGGCGAACTGGAAACGCTGCTCGCTGGGAAGCAGGCGAGGGTAACTCTGCCCGATTCCAAGATTCGTGATGCCGGCCACGGTGAGAGTCACCAGCCCAAAGGGCGGCGCCGAAACCCCATTAGGACTGTCAAACTGGCGGTCCTTAAACCATCCAAAGCGGAATTCGTTGACCATGGTGGGCGACACGATCGCGGTATAGCCCAATTTCGCGTAACGCACGCGCACGGTCGAATCCGCATTGTTTCCCAGCGCCGAACCGTTCGTTAGACCGGCGGCCGTTTGAATTCCGTTCGGAGAGATAAATCGCAGATAGTTGCCGCTGGCTGTGAAGGCATGGCGCTCCGTGGGCCGCCAGTCTAGTTTGGCGAAGAACAGCTCCTGATCCGCGCGCCGCGCGATTTGACCGAAGTGACGAGAGACAATGGCGTCCGCGGCGGTGCATTGTGCGGCGGTCGCAGGTGCGGCGCAGCCGTTGAATCCATGCGTTGCGGAGTTTATGGCGGCTCCCGTGATGGAGGACGCGATCGGGTTGCTGCGGCGCGTGATCTCTGTGTTCGCAAAAAAGAACAGCTTGTCCATGATGATCGGACCGCCCAGCGATCCTCCGGTCTGATGACGGTATTCGGGTGGATTGAACGCCGCATAGCGGTCGCGCGCGTTGAGAGTACGATTGCGGAAAAACCAGAAGAACGTTCCGTGAATGTCGTTGGTCCCAGAGCGGGTGACGGTGTTGATAACGCCACTGGAAGCGCGTCCGAACTCGGGCATATAACCAGCGCTGATCACCTGGAATTCCTGCACCGCGTCCTGCGAAATCTGCGAGCTGATGCGCGTGCGGCCGGGCGCCTCCTGGTAATACTGATTCGTCGTGTCGTTGCCGTCCGTCAGGAACGTGCTGCCCAGAGCCATCCCGCGAAATGTGACTAAGCCAAAAATTCCGTCCGTGGTTACACCCGGGGTAAGCAGCGCGAACGAATCGAACCGGCGTCCATTCACCGGAAGATCCATGATTTCGCGGTTTCCGATCACGCCGGAAACTTCGGTTTTGGTTTCGTCCACGCGCACGGTTGCGGCGGTGACTTCAACCTCGGTAGATAGCGTGGCTAACGCCAGATCGACGTTGATACTCACGTTCTGTCCGACCTGGACGGCGATTTCGTTTCGTTTCCAGGCCGCAAATCCGGCCGCCGAAACAGAAATCGTGTAGCCCGATGCGGGGGGAACCGTGGGCGCGATGAATTGTCCCGATTCATTGGTTTCAATGGTCCGGGCGAATCCGCTGGCCGGGTTCGTAATTTCGACCTTGGCTTTCGGCACAGATGCGCCGGTCGGATCCTTGACTTCGCCTAGGATGGCCCCCTGGCCGGCTCCCGCCTGCCCGTAAAGGCGAAGACCCATGGACGAAAGAAACAGTACGGCTATTAGAAGTTTTTTCATTTGAAACGCCCCTCCGGTTCAAGACGCGAAACCGAAACTATCCGTAATTATGCCACTTCTTTATGAACTACGGATGACGGAACTTCACTCCGGCCGATTCAGCATAAACGTCGCCGTGGCATCGAAGAAATCGTGCAGCAGGCTGTGGACCTCGGCGGGGAACCTGGCTTCCTCCAGCGCGCGATTCATGAGCTGCAGCCAGCGGTCCCGCGCCAGCTTACCGATCGCAAACGGAGCATGGCGCATGCGCAGGCGGGGATGCCCGCGCTCGGCGATATAGGTCTGGGGACCGCCGAAGCGATAAATCAGAAAATCGGCCAGGCGCTGCTCGGCGCCGGCCAGATCCTGATGAGGATACATGGGACCCAGGACATCGTCTGCGGGAACCTGGCGATAAAACGCCGCGACCAGCCTGCGAAACCCGTCTTCGCCGACCAGGGGATAGACTTCGTGCTCTTCCACTCTAGGCCCGGGAAAGCAGACGGCCGTAGCCCTTCACCTGCCCGCTCATTCCCAGCAGCCGGACGCTGGCCCATAGCGCATGCGGCGCGCTAGACACCACCGGAACCTTGCAGCGCTTCTCCAATGGATCGAGCAGCCTTAGCGTATTCAGCGCACCGCAGGAGATCAGAAGCGTGTCCGCTTTGGGCATCGCCTCGTAGGTCGTCGCGCCGAACGTCAACAGCTCATCCTGCGTCACCGGCGGACGGTCTTCGAACCGTTCGATCCCCATCCCCTTGACGCCCAGCACCTCGAATCCGGATTCCTCGAGAAACACACGCAGCCGGCCGTTCACCGTCTCGTTGTACGCCGTGGCGACGGCCACGCGCTTGGCGCCCACCGCGCGAAGACCTTCGATGATGCCCCGGCTCATGGATGTGGCCGGCAGACCGGTAGCTTTGGCCACTGCCGCGATCAGATCGTTGTTGAACGCCGCGCCCTTGTAAAACGTGAGCGAGGTGCCCATGATGGAAATCGCGTTGGCGCCCTGCTTCTTCAGCTTTTCCGCCGCCGGAAGAATCTTGGGAACGGCCTTGTCGTAGCCTTCCGGCGTCATCCGCTCCAGGCCGACGCCTTCCGCCAGAAAGCGAACGCCTTTGGGATACATGAGCAGCGCTTCGGGCGGAACCGGATAGTTGGCCGGCGGAAAAATCATCCCCAGAACCGGCTCGGCGGCCGAACCCGCGGCTGCGCTGACCAGCCCGGCGGCCGAAACTTTCATGAATTCGCGGCGACTGCTATGCATGTGGGCGATCACCTCTGACATAGGCTATCATCAAAAACGCTATGTACACGCGGACCCTGCTAGCATTGCTCAGCATTGCCATCCCCGCCCGCCTGTCCGCGCAGGGGGGCATCGGCGGAAGGCTCAACGACGTTCCGCGCGCGCAGGCCGCCAATCCTAAACCGACGCCCCGCCTGGCCGACGGCAAGCCGGACCTGGGGAATGGCAAGGGCGCCTGGAATCCCCGCACTATCGTGAATCTTTCGGGTACCGGAACCGGCGGGCCGAACCGGTCGCCTGTAGAGAAGCTGGTCGATGTTCCTTTTAAGCCTGAGACGAAAAAGCTTTACGATTCACATCAAGCGAACTTGTCGAAGGACGATCCGGAGGCACTGTGCCTGCCTCCCGGCATTCCGCGCATGTATGCGACTCCCTTTCCGTTCCAGATCTTCCAACAGCCGGACCGCGTGATCTTCATCTTCGAAGGCGCGGCACATGTATGGCGCGTGATCTACACAGACGGCAGGCCGCATGCCAAGGACCCCAATCCGACCTATCTAGGCGATGCGATCGGCCATTGGGAAGGCGACACTCTGGTGACGGATGTGATCGGCTTCAATGACCGGACCTGGCTGGACCAGGATGGCCATACGCACACGGAACAACTTCACATCACCGAGAGGTTCACGCGGCTCAATGAGCTGTCGATGCGCTACGAGGTCACCATCGACGATCCGGGAGCGTATACCAAGCCCTGGACCACCAGCTATCTGATTCCTTTCGTCCCGGGCGGAGAGCTGTTCGAGTATATCTGCCAGGAAAACAACAAAGATGTTCTGCACATGGTCGGCAAATAACTTTGAGGAGAAAAATGATGATCGCTCGAATTCGTTATACGGTCTTGCTGGCTGCGCTGTGCGCACCGGCGTTCGCTGCGCTTCCGGTGGTGCCGGGCAAGGATCAGGCGGGCATGCTGAAGAGCAGCGATCCGAAGCTGGCCGCCAATAAGAAGCTCGTATACGACTTTTTCCGCGTGGTGCTGCGCGGATTCCGCATCGAGGAAGCCGACAAGTACATGGCGGTCGACTACATGCAACACAACCCCAACGCCGAAACCGGAATGGCCGGGTTTAAGGCGTACTTCAACGCGATCAAGCCCAAGCAGCTTCCGCCCATTCCGGCGACGCTTGACGACCTGGTGGCGATCCAGGCCGAAGGCGACTATGTGACGCTATCGTTCGTGAAAGAGTACGACGATCCCGCAGCCAAGGGCAAGAAATACACCACCACCTGGTTCGACATGCTGCGAGTGGTGAACGGGAAGCTGGTCGAGCACTGGGATTCGGCCACCAAGGGCGCAGCTGGTCCCGCGGCCGCGAGCGCCACAAAAAAGAAGTAAACCACAAAACGAACCCAAGAAGCGCTTGAAACTAAAGGGACGAACATTCTTAACGTACGTTTCCAAGCGCTTCCATGGCTCCCTCCTGTTTAGGGTGCCCACCGGCGGTGGTCCATTATTTCGAGACGCGGACCCGAGCACTTCGCCTTCGCCCAGCATCTCGTAGCGCGCGGCGGCTTCTTCGAGCGGAAACCGTTGCGCGATCAGGGGCTTGATCTCGCCTTGCTTCAGCACGTCCAGCAGCGTGAGCAGGTCATGACGGAACTTCGCCGGTTTGAGCCGCATCAGCCACTGGATGCTCTAGGGCACTCTACCCGTAGCTTGCCTGCCTTCGGGTTGGGAATATCTTCTTCGATGGCGGTGATCGCCTCCGGGCCGCCATAGTGAGTGATGGCAACTCGCGTATGGTTTGACTGAACTGGCCATTTTTGGGGCAAGCGGTCAAAGTAGCCCCAGCAATTCCTGAAACGCCGAAGGGCTCTTTGGAGCCTGCAGAACCGGCCTCGCCTGGCAAACCCCTCTAGAACGACTTAGTGTACAGATACGCCGTAACTCAGGATCTATCGGGCTGTAACCCGCCACGTGGCCGCAACTCAGGAGATTTGGGCACAGTGCTAGGAAGGAATTCGCAGCAGCCGGGCGGCGTTCTCGCCCAAGATTGCTCGCTTGTCCGCGGCGCTCAAGCCAGGTGTGCCGAGAACGTGATCCACGGGCGTGGTGGTCCAGGGAAAAGGAAAGTCGGTTCCAATCATGATCTGGCTGACGCCGCATTGGGCGACCAAGTGGCGGAGCGCCTCCGAAGTGAAGACCAGCGAGTCGACATAGATCTGCTCTCGCAAATACTCGGTGGGGCGCTTCTTGAGAGGCGTCGGGCTACAGCCAGGGCCCGCCGAACAACCGTGATCGGACCGGTCCGCATAGGACGCCAGGTAGCCGCCTCCATGGGCTCCGCAGATCTTCAGCCCCGGATAGCGATCGAGCGTCCCGTCGAAGATCAGATGAGACAGGAAAATAGAGGTTTCGAGCGGATTACCGATAACGTTGGCCAATCTTCCGTTGCCCGCCAAACGCTTATCCAACTCCGGAATGCCCTGAGGATGCATGAATACCAGAACGCCGAGTTCCTCAGCCTTGGCCCAGAAGGGGTTGAACTTAGGCGAGGACAGTTCGTCGCCATTGACGTGTCCGCCAATCGCGGCGCCACGTAGGCCCAGTTTCCTGACACCTTCTTCCAACTGCTGGGCTGCCAGATCAGGAAACTGCAACGCTACCGAGGCAAATGCCACAAACCGGTCGGGATGCGCAGCACACAGCTCAGCGAGTTTCTCATTCTGAATTTTGATGAGCTTCGTGGCTACGTCGCGTTCGGCCGAGTACCAAAAAGCATTGATGCTTAAGGCCTCCATGTCTATGCCCTCGGCGTCCATAGACTTCAAACGGTCCTCCAGCGGGGCATCCTGACCCGCGACATCTCTGTTGATCAAGCGTGCCGCTTCGGGCACTGCGCAGTGAGCGTGGATATCGATCGTTTTCACGCGGCGGCCGCCCACCACAACCTGGCGGCGGCGCGGGGTCGCCGACTGCGGCGCAGCGTCCAAGAGACTGCACCCTGTGAAAATGACTCCCGCCGCCGTACCAGCGGCCTCTTTGAAGAACTCCCTGCGACTGGACAAGATAAACACCTCCTCGATAACCCGGAACGGGATCCAGGGAAACAACCCCTATCCGCGCCGGGCACTGGCGATTGCGACATCTGCATTTCCCGTTCTTACTCGGGAGAACAGAGCGTGAAAATGCAAGTCGAGGTCCATTACATCACATCCCGTCGTCGGCTTCAGAGCGTGTGCTCAAGCGTTGCTAACGGCCGGCACCGCCCGGAAGTTAGTTTTGACAAAACAGTCCACTTGTCTGTTCTCAAGTCAGCTAACCGTTGAAGTGACGATACCAGATTCCCGGAAACGGCATTAGGAGTTCCATCAAACCCTCCCGACCCCTTACCCGTTGCGGCGCTAGGCAGGTGACCGATGATCAGTCGCGGAGGTGGCGGGCCTGGGCGTCTTGTTTCTGGCCAGCGACTCGATCTCGGATGCAGCCACCACGGCGTAATCCCGCGTGTAGCTTTCGTGATTCCGCTCCAGGTCGGCCAGCCGGTAAAAGTAATTCACCATGATGCCCGCGGAGCGCTGCATTCCGGCGTCCGAGACGTCGCCGAGCCAGTTGATGCGCTCCAGCCTTGCGCCGTTGCGGAGATGAAACCGCGCCACCGGATCGAGCGGCTCGCGTTCCTGCTTGGCCTTCAGCAGATAGCGTGCACAGCAGGGAACCAGTTCTTTTTGCAGCGCTTCGGCAAGCTCCTGGTTTTTCCACCAATGGGGCTGATCCAGCTTGGCTCTGAGGTCCGCCAGTTGAGGGTCGCCTTCCAGCCATTCCCGAAAACCGGGAACGGGGGAAACGGTGGCAAACTTGCGAATCCGCGGGAACTCCCGGCCCAGATCCTCCACCACCTGCTTGATCAGAAAGCTCCCGAAAGGCACGCCGCGCAGGCCTTCCTGGCAGTTGGTGATGGAATAGAACATCGCGCAGTCGGCCGTCTCCGGAGCCAGAACCGGGGAGTCCGGATCCAGCAGAGGCTGCACCTTTGCGCTCATGCCGCGGGTGAGCGCGGCTTCGATGAAGATGATGGGCTCGTCCGGAAGCGCCGGATGAAAGAACCCATAGCAGCGGCGATCGGCTTCCAGGCGGCGGCGCAGATCGTTCCACCCCTGGATCTGATGCACCGCCTCATAGTGGATCAGTTTTTCCAGCACCAGGGCCGAAGTTCGCCAGTCAATCCGGCGAAGCTCCAGAAACCCGCGATTGAACCAGGCGATCAGCAGGCGTTCGAGGTCCGCCACGATCGCCTCCCAGTGCGGATTCTGATACAGCTCGCGCAGCAGACGGCCGCGCAGCTCCACCAGCACCCGAGTCCCGCCGGGCGCCAGGTTTAGACGCCGGAACAGCTCCGCGCGCGGCGATTCGACGGAAGCCTGTAACCGGGCCAGGTTCTCAGCGGACGGGTTCGCGCGGAAGGCTTCCCCGGCGCTCCCCACCCGTTCCGGGTCGGGAGAGAATTGCTCCACCAGAAGATCGAAGAAGCCCGCACGCGAATGCACGTCCAGAGATCGATACGCGGCCAGCGCCTCGGTTGCCAGGAGAGTGCCGGACACTTCTCCGCGTTCCGACAATAGGTTGCTGCAAAGCGCGACGGCCTTGCGTGCGGCCCGCGTGGGACTGCCGGGTCCCGAGCCGTTCAGGCGGGTTGGCCAGCCGAAGAATCCGGCTAAGTTCACGGATGCGCCCCTCCGTTCCTATTGTGCTCTAACATTAATCTATCGGAAGGAACGCGAGGTACTTTATGCGAACCCTAGCATCCATTCTCCTACTGATTTCGCCCGTTCTGGCCCAGGAACCCGCCCGGCGGCCCGAAGTTCCCTACCTGCCCACCACCCAGGTGGCCGTGGAGGCCATGCTGAAGCTGGCGGGCGTGACCGGCGACGACGTGGTCTACGACCTGGGCTGCGGGGACGGGCGGATCGTCATCACCGCCGCTAAGCTCTACGGCGCCCGCGGGGTGGGAATCGATATCGATCCCCAGCGCATCCGCGAAGCTAACGAAAATGCCAAGAAAGCCGGGGTCGAGCAACTGGTCCGGTTCGAGGAAAATGACCTGTTCCAGGCCAACATTCGCCCCGCCAGCGTGGTGACGCTCTTTCTGTTAACCAGTGTAAACGCGCGGCTTCGCCCCAAGCTGTTGCAGGAACTGAGGCCCGGGACCCGCGTGGTTTCGAACACATTCGATATGGGCGACTGGAAACCAGAGAAGGAATTCACCGTGGACACCGGCGATGAGGGCTACTTCAGCCGCAAGCTGTATCTGTGGACCATCCCGGCCCGCGACACAAAGTAGAAAGGTGAACACTCGCATGCGTAGAAAACTATGGGCGCTCGGTATCTGTGCCGTCGGGGCTTGGGGACTGGTGGCGGTTCGCGCACAGCAAAAAACCTCGCTTACGGCGCTCGACTACATTGAAATTCAGCAACTGGCGAATCGCTACGCGCAGGCCATCGACTCGTGCTCGAACAACGGCTACGATTACGCCGACCTGTACACGCCCGATGGCGAGTTCGTCGATAACATTACCGAGGAAGGCTTCAAGAAGGGAGGCCTGACGCGCGCCAAGGGCCGCGAGCAACTGGCCGCGGCGGCGGGAGGCGGTTCTCTGGGCTGCCAGAACGTGGGCTGGAAAGACTGGAGCCATCTGATGCTGAACCATGTGATCACTCCGACCCCGGAAGGCGCTATGGGCCGGGTCTATCTGGTATCGATCGGAGAGAAGGGACCGCGCGACGTAACCCGATACGGCGGCTACGAAGACCAGTACGTGAAGACCGCCGCAGGCTGGCGCATCAAGAAGCGCACACACGTGCGCAACAAGGCGTGGAGCAATCCTCTGCTGCAGTCGCCGGATTTGAACTAGAACATGGGATGCCGCCTGTTGGCACTCGCGGTTCTGTTCGGAGCCCTGGTCCAGGCCCAGCCCAGACCGTTCAAGATTGTCAAGCTGGATCCGGCGCTCGACGCCATCGTCTCCACCGACGCCAGACTCGAAATCCTGGGGGAGCACTTCGGACTGACCGAGGGTCCTGTATGGATTCAGGAGAAAGGCAGCGGCTACCTCCTGTTCAGCGACTGTGCCGCGAACGTGATCTACAAGTGGATGGCGGGCCGGCCGCTCTCCGTATTCCTGGAAAAAAGCGGCTACACCGGCAGCGATACCTTGAACGTGGGGCAGCAAACCGTCAGC
>DATIRX010000347.1:0-3808 GCA_035469225.1 Bryobacteraceae bacterium | reverse complement strand
CGAGGGGACCGATGACGCCGCATCGGAGGAGATTTTCAAGCTTCACCAGCTCGGCGTGCTGAACCAGCAGACGGTCCTGATCCATGCGGTGGGGTTCCGGGAAGAGGGTTGGCGGCTGATTCGGAAGACCGGCGCCCGCACCGTGTGGTGTCCCAGTTCGAACCTGTTCATGCTGGGCCGGACGATTTCCCGCGAAGTGCTCGCTTCCGGTGTTCCCATCGCGCTCGGCACGGACTCGCCGCTGACAGCGGAAGGAGATTTGCTGGATGAATTGCGAGTCGCGCTGGCACTCGGACATGGGTACAGCGGGTGCCGAACCGCACGTTATTTGGGGCTGCCTCAACGATCCGAGGACTGGATCGCTGCGCCCGCATTCGGTGAACCGCCGGAACTGGTGGTGATCGGGGATCGCATCCGGCTGATCGGCCTGCGGCTGGCCCGCCGGCTTCCGCTCCATATCTGCCACGAGTTGTTTCCACTGCAGATTGAGACACGTCCGCTGGTACTGGTCCGCTGGAACGTGCCGCGACTGATCGAAGACGCCGCGACGTATCTCGGAGACGCAATCCGCCTGGCAGG
Organism: Bryobacteraceae bacterium; assembly: GCA_035469225.1. Classification (GTDB taxonomy): domain Bacteria; phylum Acidobacteriota; class Terriglobia; order Bryobacterales; family Bryobacteraceae; genus Palsa-187. The sequence goes on along the minus strand of DATIRX010000347.1, from coordinate 3,229 downwards.
ACGGAGCGTAGCCGCGTGACTCACACCATCGAAACGTTGCCCGTCCTGCTGATTGAGGCGCACAGCCGCTGTAACTGCCGCTGCGTGATGTGCGACATCTGGAAAACAGGAGAACATCGCGAGTTCACCCTGGCTCAGCTCGAATCGCAGATGGATGCAATCGAGCGGCTGCGGGTCCGTTGGGTCGTGTTCACCGGCGGCGAGCCCCTGATGCATTCGAACCTGTTCGCTCTGGCCGATCTTCTGCGCGGGCGCGGAATTCGAGTATCGATTCTCTCAACGGGCCTGCTCTTCGAGCGCTTCGCGCGCGAAATCGCCGAGCACCTGGATGATGCCATCGTTTCCCTGGACGGACCTGCCGGGATTCACGATCGGATCCGGCGCGTTCACGGCGGGTTCGAGCGCATCTCCCAAGGTGTCCGCGCGATTCATGCGCACCGTCCTCAATTCCAGATTGGAGCAAGGTGCACCGTTCAAAAGGCGAACCACGCGGCGCTTGTGGATTCCGCCTGCGCCGCACGGCGCATCGGCCTATCGTCGATCTCTTATCTGGCGGCTGACCTCACCTCGGCCGCATTCCATCGGGCAGAGCCGTGGAGCGCATCGCGACAATCCGAGATCGCCCTGACGATCGGGGAAATTGGCGTGCTGGAACGGCAGATCGAGACACTGCTGAACGATTCCTTTGTCATCGACCGGCCTCAGCACTTGCACCGGATCGTCCGCCACTTTCGCGCGCACCTGGGCCTGGAGCCGTTTGAAGCACCCCGCTGCAATGCCCCCTGGGTTTCAGCAGTAATGGGCATGGATGGCTCGGTGCGGCCGTGTTTCTTCCACCCGCCGGTCGGATCCGCGGCATCGCACTCGCTGGATGACGCGCTGAATGCGGCTCCCGCGCGCGCTTTTCGCGAATCGCTCACGATCTCCAGTAATGCCGTCTGCCAGCGTTGTGTTTGTTCCCTCTACTTGACACCGCAGGTCCTGTTCCCTGACGTTTCCGGGTTGAGTCACATCCAAGTGTGATGAGGCTGAGGCAAACCTCTGTGAGCTATAGTTGGGGGATGTTGGTGGGTAGCTTACGGGCGGCCCTCGGCCTCTTCTTTTTCACGAGCCCTGCCGCCCTGCTGGCGGCGGACTACGTGGGCAGCAACGTCTGCCGCAGTTGCCATCCCAACGTCTACGCGACGTTTTTTCGCAATCCGCACTATAAGAGCATCGCCTCCGGCAAGGAAAAGCCCGAAAACACCGGCTGCGAGAGCTGCCATGGGCCCGGCCAGGACCACGTGAACGCTCGCGGGGGCAAGGCCACGATTCCCGTCGCGTTTTCCCAGCTCGCGCCTGAAAAAGTGCTGGACGCGTGCCTGCGCTGCCACAGCCAGACCCTTTCCCGCGCCAACATCCGGCGGAGCGAGCACACCCAGCGCGACATCGTGTGCACCAACTGCCATTCCATTCACAGCTCGCCTGCTCCTAAATTCCTTCTCGCCCGCCAGCAGCAGAGCGAGCTCTGCTATGGCTGCCACGCCTCCGTGCGGGCGCAGTTTTCCATGCCCTTCAAGCATCGCGTTAATGAAGGATTCATGCAGTGCACGGATTGCCACAATCCGCATGGAGCATTTGCGTCAACCTGGAATATGGCAGCCAGACCGCGCATGGTGGATCAGGCCGGCGGCAACGAAGAGCCGTGCCTGAAGTGCCACGTCGATAAGCGCGGGCCGTTCGTCTACGAGCACGCCGCGGTGCGCGTGGACGGCTGCGAGACCTGCCACAATGCGCATGGCTCGACCAACGCGCGGCTGCTCAAGCGGCCGGTGGTCTTCACGGTATGCCTGGAGTGCCATAACGGTCTGGCCAATTTTGGGCGGCGCCTGGACGGCCCGCAGAATCCTTCGTCCTCACATAATCTGGCCGATCCGCGCTATCAAAACTGCACGACGTGTCATGTGCGGATTCACGGATCCAACAGCAGCCAGCTCTTTTTCCGATGACCAGGACGAGGATCATTCTCGCGGCCCACGTGCTGGCGATCGCGCTGTACGCTCAGACTCCTGTGGCCCCCACCGCCGAATCCGTGGGCATCCCTCGCGGCGATAACGTCTCCGGCTACAACATCCGCCAGTCCTTCGAGCTGGGCGAGCGATGGCACAGCGTGGGCGGCGATGCCGGCATGTATCGCAGCACCGTGAACTATGGAAACGGCCCGCGGCTGCTGTCGAGTTCGCTCTCGATCCACTCGCTCGAAGGCCACGGCGGTTACTTCGATCAGATCCAGCTCAATACGCTGGGGCTGGGGAACGATCCGTACGAATCGGCATCGCTGCGCCTGGAGAAAAATCGCCTGTACCGCTACGATCTTGCGTGGCGGTCGGATGCTTATTACAACCCGGGGCTGACCATCGCCGGCGGCCAACACTTCTTGGACACGGTGCGCCACGTCCAGGACCACGACTTTACGCTGTTCCCGCAAGGCAGCTTCAAGGTTTTCCTGGGTTACTCATCCAACACCCAGACCGGGCCTGCGCTGACCACCATCCAGCAGTTCGATGTGCGCGGCGACGAGTATCCTTTGTTCGCCGACATCCGCCGGGCGCAGCATGAATACCGGCTGGGGGCCGAACTCAGCATGATGGGGTTCCGGCTCAACGTCCTGCACGCCTGGGTCGATTTCAAGGACGACACGCCGGTCAACTTGCTGACGCCATCGCAGGGGAATAATCCCAACGATCTCAACACGCTGACTTCGCTTCAGCGCGGCGAGCCTTATCACGGAACCAGTCCCTACTGGCGCGTCGCGCTGTTTCGCGAGAACAAGCTGTGGGCGGCCAATGGACGGTTCTCCTACGTGGCCGGCCATCGCGCGTTCGTGGACGATGAAACCGCGTTCGGATTTAATCGGGTAGGCTCGCCCACCGGCACCCAGATTGTCACGCTGGGCAATGCCGAGCGGCCCGCGCTGGCCGGGAATTTCACGTTCAGCCTGTTTCCCTCAGCTAAGCTGACGGTGACCAACCAGATTTCGATCAGCCACATCCGCATGGTGGGCAACTCGTTTTACACGCAGGTCACCAACGGCGTTTTCTCTACGACCTACAACCCGTTTACGTTTCTCGGGATTCGCACCATCGCCAATTCGACCGATGCCGACCTTCGTCTTACCAAGTGGTTTGCGGTGCGCGCCGGCTATGAATATTCAACGCGCCGGATTCGGTCGATAGAAGGGGCCGATCTC
>DATIRX010000346.1:0-6342 GCA_035469225.1 Bryobacteraceae bacterium | reverse complement strand
GGCGATTCCACGTATCGTAGAAGTGATCTCAACGGCCACCACTTTGTTCAGATAATCGTACGCGCCGTTGCGGCTCAGCAAAAGAACCGGGCGGCGGCCCGCTGGCTGCGGCAGCGATGCCCACCACAATTCATACTGCTTCACGGCTTCCATTCCTCCGCGTTCGACCAATCGTCCGCATCCTTTTCTGAGTCGGGCCGTTGTAGATAGGCAAGCTTCGTACGCATCTCTTCGGCTTCACGGATCGCCTTCCGAATGGCGGCGCGCACAAACTCGGCTCGCTTTCGCTTAGCGGCAACGCGGTTCAAGGCATTAAGGGTCGGATCATCGAGCTGGTCCAACAGAGACTGCATATTATTATTATATATCACACACATATATAACAATCGCAGGGCTGCGGGCTATATTCAGCTCTTTTCCGGATCCATCACCGCGATGTATCCCAGGTTCCGGTAGCGCTGCTTGTAATCCAGGCCGCAGCCCACTACGAACCGGTCCGGGATCTCAAAACAGCGGTAGTCCACCGGCACTTGTACGATGCGCCGCACCGTCCGGTCGAGCAAAGTGCAGATTCCCAGCGAGCGCGGCTCGCGCCCGGCCAGGGTCTGGAGCAGGTAGCGCGTGGTGAAGCCGGTGTCGACGATGTCCTCCACCAGCAGAACGTCCTCGCCCTCAATGCCGTGATCCAGATCTTTGGCGATCCGCACCATGCCCGGCGTGCCGCCTCCGAAACTGGAAATCGCCAGGAAATCGACCTGGAGTGGAATCTCGATGGCCCGCGCGAGCGCGGTGAGGAAGAAGACCGCGCCCTTGAGGACTCCCACCAGTTTCAGGTCGCGCCCTTCATACTTCGCCGTGATTTCCGCCGCCACTTCGCGGATGCGCTGGTTGACCTGCTCTTCGGTGAACAGCACGCGCTCGATGCCCGGAGGCGGAGTCACCGGGCGGCCACCTTCAAGCCATGCTTGAACACCAGGTCCTGAAAATCCTTCTGATAGAAAACCTGAATATTGATGTGCGGATAAACTGCGCGCAACATTTTGATCTTTCGATTCTTGCGCGTCACCAGAGTCTGTTTCATGGTGGTCAGTTCCACGTACAGGTCGAATTCATGCAGATAGAAATCGGGCGTGAAGGCCTCCGTCACCCGGCCGTCCTTGTCCCACTGTAACGGGAAGCTGCGCGGCTCGTAATCCCAGGAGATGCGGTAGAAATCCAGCAGGTTGGCGAAAATCTGCTCGCTGGGGTGGTTGAATGCGGGACGCTTCAGGCTGGCGCGGGCCACGGGAGTGATTCCGTAGCGCGCCAGTTTCAGGCGCGAGTCGAACTGCATGCCCGCCGCGGCCTCGGCTGCCAGCAGGCCTTGCTGCGACAGGCCGTGCGCGGTTGCCGCCGCTTGCAGAATCGCAGCCATCCGGGCGGCATCCAGATGCTCGCTGTTCAATACCACATCGAACGAGTCGGGCTGGGGCCGGGTGCGTCCCAGGCGCAGCTTGTGCAGATGCTGGGCCTCGCGGTCCATGCGCGCCAGGGCCGCCTTGGCCTCCGGCCGATCCAGCCGCTGATCCAGCATGACGTTGCCCAGCCGGCGGGCTTCCGGCGCCAGGATACCCGCGCGCAAGGTGAACGGCGAAGACGGGAACAGCGCCTGGGCGCCCCACAGGCAGAGGACCAGGTGGTGTTCGGCAGCCATGCGCGCCAGAATGGATACGGCCGCGGGCCGCCACGCCCGGTTGGGAATGGACGTTTCGCCGAACTCTTCCGCCATCCACTGGGAAAGGCGCGACTCGGTGACCAGTTCAAATCCCAATAACTTGGAACTGCCGTGCGCCACTTCTTCGAAGCGCGATGCCGGAGAGCCCGAGATCGTCAGGATGGCCATGCCAGCAGTTCGAAATTACTTCCCAGCCGTTTTAGTCCAGGGGTCCGCACCAGCAGTTCATCCAGGAAGCGCGCCGCCTGATAGCCGCTCCGCCACCCGGGAAGCAGCCCTGCAAGGGGCGATGAAACGAAATCGTACATGCTGGTGTGACAGACAAAGTTCGCCGACCGAAAATGCTCCGCGGTTTCCTCGGGATCGAGCTGGCGCTCATCCGGACTTTGATACTTCTGCATGAGACGCGGGAACAAGATCGATCCAACCATGCCGGACAGCCGCTGCCGGCTGGGATCGAGCGAATAGAACTTGCCGCCCGGGGCCAGACGTTCGCGGATCAATGTGGGTGCGTCCCGCAGAATCGAATCGGGCAGGTGATGCAACAGGAAGATCGCGATGATGGCGTCGAATGTGCCGGTGACGGATTCGAGCGATCCTTCTTCAAATCGTGCGTTCATGATTCCGGCATTCGCAGCGTCCTGACGGGCCTGCCGTACGGCCGCTGGAGAAAGATCCACGCCGACGACTTCGCGGACGTAAGGAGCCAGCAAAAGTTCCGTGTCGCCAATCCCGCAGCCCAGGCTCAGAACACACGATTCACGACCCGCTCCGGTCTTCGCAAGCACGCGTTTCACCATGTGCGCACGTAGCGCGCGGACTGCCGGACGCGCGAAATGCGTCTGCGCAAAGCCCGAATAAAGCTTCTCGTGATACTCGAGTTCGCGCTCCAGAATCGGATTCACGGGATGACGATCCATGAAGCCACTAGTGTAGCGCCGCATCAGCGAGCCATAGGAGAGAATGAACGTTTATGCGCGTCGTGGTGATCGGAGGCGGGATCGTTGGGCTGGCTGCTGCGTTTCGTCTTCAGCAGCGCATGCCGGATGCGCGCATCACCATTCTCGAAAAAGAGCCTCACACCGGCCGGCACCAGAGCAGCCACAACAGCGGCGTGCTGCACTGCGGTCTGTATTACAAGCCCGGTTCGCAGCGCGCGCGACTGGCGGTGCGAGGGATTCAACAGATGGTCGAATTCTGCCGGCAGCATCGCATCGCGCACGATGTGTGCGGCAAAGTCGTGGTCGCAACCAGCGCCGAAGAAGTTCCGCGGCTGCGGGCGTTATTCGAACGAGGGATGCAGAACGGGTTGACCGGACTGCGGCTGCTGAAACCCGAAGAGCTGCGTGAGATCGAGCCGCATGCCGGCGGTGTACAGGCGATCCACGTTCCGCAGGAAGGCATCGCGGACTATCCGGCGGTCTGCGAAACGCTCGCCGGCCTGGTACGGCGCCAGGGCGGGGAAATCATCACCGGCGCACGCGTCACGTCCCTTCAGCGGGAGGCGGGCGGCTGGCGCGCGGTCCACACCGCCGGTGAGACTTCCTGCGACTTCTTGATCGCGTGCGCGGGGCTGTATTCGGATCGCGTCGCGCAGCTCGCCGGGCACAGGCGCGATGTGCGCATCGTGCCTTTCCGAGGCGAGTATTATCTGATCCGGCCGGAGCGGCAGTTCCTGGTGCGCAATCTTATTTATCCCGTGCCGGACCCGCGTTTTCCGTTTCTGGGCGTTCATTACACGCGCAGGATTCTGGGCGGAATCGAAGCCGGGCCGAACGCCGTGCTGGCATTGGCGCGCGAAGGCTATGCCAAACGCGATGTCAACCTGGGCGATCTGGCGGATGCGCTCGCGTTTCCCGGTCTGTGGCGCTTTCTGGCGAAATACGGACGCACGTGCTGGGAGGAGATCCGCCGCAGCTTCAGCCGCGAGCTTTTTTGCCGTTCGCTGCAGCGGCTGGTTCCCGAGATCCGGCCTGAAGATCTGATCCCGGGCGGATCGGGTGTGCGCGCTCAGGCCATGCTTCCGGAAGGCTCGCTGGTGGATGATTTTCATTTTGTCCAGGGCGAGCGCGAGCTGCATGTCGTGAACGCGCCCAGCCCGGGCGCGACGTCCTCGCTGGCGATCGGCGAAGAGATCGCCGGCATGGTCGCTGCGGCCGTAAAGGCCCCTACAATATAGGCATGACCACCGCCGCTCCCACTGCGCCCCAGCAAGTGGTCGAGCGATTCAGCCAGTTTTCGCTGCTGGGAATGCTCGCGTCGGGATTTCTGGCCGTGCTCGGCTCCGGGTATGTGGATTGGCCCACGGGCATGCTGGCGCTCGCTGCCTTGTGTCTCCGCGCGCTGACCATCGCGGGTGTGGTGAGGCTGGACATCCCCGGACGCCTCATCGCGGCTGTGACGTTGCTGTACATCGGATTCTTTCCGATCGACTATTTCTACATCTCCCAGGAATTCTTTCCTGCCGGGATCCACTTGATCTTCTTTCTCGGATCGGTAAAGATCCTGACCGCGAAGACTCCCCGCGATTTCACTTATGTCAAGGTGATCGCCGTAATGGCGCTGCTGGCCGCCGCCGTCCTGTCGGTCTCGCTGGCTTTTTTCGCGTTTCTGGCGGTGTTCCTGCTGTTCACCGTGGCCACGCTTTCGAGCGGTGAAGTCGTGCGCTCCACGCGTGAAATTGTTTCTGAGGGGGAATCCCGGCGGGCCCTGTCGCGCAGCGGGCTGCGGGCATTTCCCCGGCGCTTAGGAATACTCTCGCTGGCTTTGTTTGGCGGAATTCTGCTGATGACCGCGGGATTGTTCTTCGTGCTCCCCCGCACGGCTCGCGCGGCGTTCCAGCGATTCGCCCCGGAGCGCTACCACCTGCCGGGGTTCTCGAATGAAGTCACGCTGGGCGAGATCGGCGAAATCAAGCAGAATACGACTCCGGTGATGCACATCTTTTCGCGCGGCGAGGGATTTCTGGCGGTGCGCTGGCGAGGATCGGCTCTGACTCAGTTCGATGGGAAGCGCTGGTTCAATCCGTTTGCTCCCGAGGAACGGCTGCGGCCCGAGAGCCGCCGCGTGGTGCTCGGCGAGCAACGGACCTACCCGCCCGGCCGCATCATCGACTATGAGGTTCGCCTCAGCGATATCGCTTCGGATGTTGTGTTTGTCGCCGGTACGCCCCAGAGCATGATTATCGACGTCCCCGTCCTGTGGCGTTCGTCGAGCACGGGCTCGCTGCGGGTTCTCCGGACCAATGGCGCGAATCTGCGCTACGCCGTGGCGAGCGTACTGGAGGAGGAGGCGTCCCCGGCCGCGCAACTTTCCCCCGCCGATCGCGCCCGCGATCTGGAGCTGCCGCCGCTGGATGAACGTATTCCGCGGCTGGCGCTCGATATGACCGCGGGCCTGGCCACGCCGGAAGAACGCGCCCGCACGATCGAACGGCGCTTGCGGCGCGATTACGGCTATACGCTGGAGCTGCTGCCGGCGCGCGTGGCCGATCCGCTGGCGACGTTCTTGTTCGTCAGAAAGAAAGGACACTGCGAATATTTCGCCTCCGCCATGGCCGTGATGCTGCGGTCGCTGGGCATCCCTTCGCGCGTGGTGACCGGATTCCTGAGCGGCGTCTACAATCCCATGACGGGATGGCAGGTGGTGCGTGCCTCCGATGCGCATAGCTGGGTGGAGGCGTGGCTGCCGCGGCGCGGCTGGGTGACGTTCGATCCTACGCCGGCCGATCCCTTACCTGCCTCCGCCGGCATGTGGAATCGGGCCAGCCTGTTGCTGGACGCAGCGGACCTGTTTTGGCAGGACTGGGTGGTCGGCTACGATTTCGAACGCCAGATTACACTGGCGGCGCGGATGCAGGAATCCGGCCGCAACCTGCGTTTTGCATGGGCCGGCGACGCGGCCGCGCGCATCGAGACAGGGGTTCGTTCTGCTCGTCCGTACGCCGCGCAGATTCTCATTCTGTTCGGGCTGGGCGCGCTGGCGATCCTGTTCGGTCCCGGCCTGCTGCGTAAACTGCGCGGCCATCTGCGGGTGCGCCGGGCCCAGCGGGGAGAAGCGCAGGCCTCCGATGCCACGTTGCTGTATGCGCGCATGCTGCGCACGCTGGAGCGCCGAGGACTGCAAAAACCGCCCTGGGTCACGCCCGTTGAATTCGCTCGCGTTCTGCCCGCCTCCGAGCTCGCCATGCTGGTGGAGGATCTCACCGGAGCGTACAACGAGTTCCGCTTTGGCGGACGCCAGGATGCGGCTCCGCGCATGGTGCGGCTGCTGCGGCGGATCGAAGCGCTCGAGTCCCGCTGAGCGATGACGACCGTACCTGAGTACAGCGTCCGCGAGCAGCGCGGATGGTATCTCTACGACTGGGCCAACTCCCCCTACTTCACTTCGGTCCTGCTGGTGTTTCTGGGATCGTACCTCACCGGGCTGGCCAAGTCGGCCGCCGATGCGAACGGATACATTTACCCTTTCGGCATTCCCGTAGATGCGCGCAGCCTGTATCCCTACCTGATCAGCATTTCCGTGGCGGGCCAGGTTATTTTTCTTCCGATCGGCGGCGCCATCGCGGATTATGGACATCGGAAAAAAGAGCTGCTGGCGCTCACGGCGTTTCTCGGCTCGGCCGCCAC
>DATIRX010000345.1:0-1814 GCA_035469225.1 Bryobacteraceae bacterium | reverse complement strand
CTCATGGCGTCAGAATATAATGCCAAAAAGCTAACTCGCTCAATCCTAAAGAGAATATTTGGCGGGGACGACGGGGCTCGAACCCGCGACCTCCGACGTGACAGGCCGGCGTTCTAACCAACTGAACTACGTCCCCGCTGTTTTTTCCGCCGCAGGTCTGCGGCGTAGCCAGGTCGGCGACTCCCAGCATAAAACAGCAGGACTTCTTTCTACTGTCCTACGATTTGACCCTGCAGCGGCGCGAGCAGCCCCAGCAACTCATTCTTCTCCGCCGCAGGAACCTTGAGCTGGTCCAGCACGGCCGTCAAATCCTCCACCACACTGTGAAAGGCCTCCTGGGTGATGGCCATCCCGGTATGGACGCTTTTCAAATCCGGCCCGCGGTACTTGCAGGGCCCTCCACTGGCCTGGCACACGAAATCCGCCAGGCTGGCCTTGTAGGATGCCGCGGCCTGCGGCTGCGCGGCCCAGCCGAACCAGCCGTTCACCCGGTCATCCTTCTGAATGCGATCCAGCAGGCCGTCCACAACGGCACGGATCGCGGGCATGCCGCCCAGCCGTTCATACAAGGAGGGTTCCGCGGCGCGCACGCTGCTGCCGGCGCACAGCGCCGCCGTTACTGCCAAAACCAGTCCAGTTGTTCTTTTCATTGGGATTTCGTCTCCTTCACCCTTACGGGCGCGAACCGGAGACGAAATCGATCATCCGTTTCCGCCGGGAGGTAATTCGGCTGCGCCAGCCTTCATCGTGTCGCTGACCTCTGCAATCAACGCTGTCCAGGCCTCTTTAACCTCTGGCGAAAACTCCGGATAGAGCATATGGCCGAGCGCCCAGAGAAATGCCGCAGTGAGCGTGTCGTAGTGCTTCGGAACCACGCCATAGGCCACATGCCTCAGACCCATGGCGCGCAGCGCCTGCCGCTTTTGGTCGAAATCGTCCAGCCCCTCCACTAATGCCTCGAGCATGTCGCCGAACTTGCGCGTCTGAGTTCCCATATCGTTGCGGAACATGGAGCGCACCTCGGGAGCGATCTGAAATAGCCGGCCGTAAAAGAGCTGAACCAAAGGTTCGGCGACTTCGTGGAGGGCCGGGAACGTTTCGCGAATCAGCCGCTTTTGTCTGGGGGTCATAGCATTGGCCTGGTGGTCATCGTGGATCAGAAGCGGTCAAGTCCGCCTCGAGTTCTTTCATTGCAGCCCGCAGCGCGTCCAGCTCAGGGCTGGATTGCGTCTGCGGAAGCGCTCCGGCAATGCGCTCCGCCTCGGCATGCGCGGCGGCGGCTCGCGGACGGTCGTGCTGGGCAAAGTACAGTAATCCAATGCGGGCCTGGGCTGCGGCCAATTCGATTTGCAGCCGGTCGTTGGCGTTGCGCGCCTGGCGATTCGAGATCAGAACGCCGCCCAGCATCAGTACGGCGATTCCGCCCACCGTAGCCACGGTACCGCCCCGCCTGCGCAGGAACTTCTTGGCGCGGTAGATCAGCGTGTCCGGAACAGCCTTAACAGGCAGATTGGAAAGATGCCGATCGAGATCGGCGGCAAATTCTTCCACGGTTTCATACCGACGCGCGGGGTCCTTGTCCAGGGCCCGCAACAGGATGGTGTCCAGATCGCCCGAGAGACGGCGCGAGAATTCGTGGTCCCTGACCGCCCGGCTGGGCCGCGTCACCGGCTGCTCGCAAATGGTCCGTTCGATTTCGAGCAGCGTGCGATTCGCGAAGCGGTGCGGATTGGTCCCCGTCAAAAGCTCATAGAGAACCGCCGCCAGCGAGTAAATGTCGGAAGCCACGGTGACCGGTTCACCGCGAATCTGGT
>DATIRX010000344.1:0-16612 GCA_035469225.1 Bryobacteraceae bacterium | reverse complement strand
CGGTGTAAACTCGGCCGTAGTGGAGGACACCGTCGCCAAGAATCAGCAAACGCTGCCGCTGGCGGATGAGGCGCAATGAAGAAACGCAGCGCAATAGGACGCCGCCGCGAGTCGCAGCAAGGCTATGCCCTGCTGATGGTGTTCCTCATGGCGGCCATCATCGCGCTGATGCTGTACCAGCAGCTGCCGCGCGTGGCCTTTGAAAGCGAGCGGGAAAAAGAACAGCTCCTGATCGACCGCGGCGAGCAATACACGCGCGCCATTCAGCTTTATTACCTCGCCAACAACCGCCAGTTTCCCACCAGTATTGAGGATCTGGAGAAACGCGAGAAGCGGTTTCTCCGCCGCCGCTACATCGATCCATATACGGGCAAGGATGAGTGGCGCATCATTCACGGCAACGGCGTGTTCCTGACGGATTCGCTGGTGCAAAAACCTCCCGGCGCTACCGACAGTTCCACGCAATCGGCCAGCAACACGACTCCCGCCGATGGGCAGCCCCAGGTAAACGCCGCCGTGCTGCAGCGTCCCAGCGATCGCCCGAATACGCCGGCAACTTTTAATCAACAGAGTTTCGGCCCGGCCGGGCAGGACTCCGCAGGCCAGCCTTCGACCGTTAGCTTCGCGGGTGGAACACAACCCGGAAACACCGCGCTCCCGCCCATTACGCTGCAGCCCGGACAGGTGGGACAGCCGGGCGGTCTTCCGCCGATCACGCTGACGCCCGCGGGCGGTGCGAATCAACCGGGAGGTCTGCCTCCAATTACATTGGGAACGCCGGGGACGCAACCAGGAACACAGGGCAATCCGCAATTTCCAGGGCAAATACCGGGGCAGCTTCGTTCAGCGCTCGTTCCAGGACAAGCTCCAGGGCAAGCTCCCGGACAGATTCCGGGACAGATTCCGGGACAAATCCCCGGACAAGCACCGGGCCAAGTTCCCGGACAGTTTCCTTTCCCCGGACAACCCGGCGCTGGGGCATTGCCGGGAGGAATCCAGACGGGCATCCCACCGGGATTCCGGATCGACCCCAACGGCCAGCTGGTGCCGATCACGTCCGTGCCGGGACAACCGCAACAAGGAATCCCTGGGGGCGTACCGGGACAGCCGCTCTCGCAGCAGCCGGGACAACCGCAGCAGCAGCCGGGCGGCGCGCAGGATCCCAACGCTGCACTGAATCTCATCAACCAGCTGTTGACCAACCCGCGCCAGACACCGACCGTGCAGAGTACGCCGGCTTCCGGCAACCAGATCGGCGCGATCGCCGGAATCGCCAGCACGCACAAAGGTCCCAGCATCAAGGTCTACAAGGATCAAGACCACTATGAGCTGTGGGAGTTCGTGTTCGCGCCCACGGCCGTAACCGCAGGCGGCGCCGGTGGCGGTATCGGCGGCGCGGGCGGACGGGGTGCGAATCCGCCGGGCGGCCAGCCCAACGGTCAACCAACTCCCTTCGGGGGCCAGCCCGGACCGTTTGGAGGCCAGTCAGGACCCTTCGGCCAGCCTGGAGGTCTGGGCGGCGGCGGGCGAGCCGGACAGCCCGGTGGAATTTTCCAGCCTCCGCCAGCCGGTCGCTAGTCCCGATAATCCTTCCGCAGCATTCTTCGGATTTCGAGATCGTGATACGTATCGTAGAGCAGCTGCCCTTGCTTCAGCGGCAGGCGTCGGTCATGATCCCGCGGCCGCGAAAGGATTTCCCCAGCCAGTACCCGATCCCGACCTTGCGATTCAGGCGGTCGCTGACATGCGTTCCAATGGCGCCCGCGAACTGCTGCTCGAACCAGATCTACGGCCTTGCTCTCTTGTTTCTACTAGCGATGGCTAGCTTTCAATCGCAAGGACCGGCGATGTTACCTAAACCTAGAAGGCTCTGAGGCCGAAACCTCCCCAGAAGGGAGGAGGTTCTGCAGTTCATCAAATGAACGTGGCTCTTCAGGAAGCTGGTTGTGTCTCGGGCGGAAGAATGAGTCAATGACTCACGACCAGTTCCTTCAGCAACGCGCAACACTACTCGAACGATGAGGACTCTTGCCATGGGTACTGTGTCGGTGGTTTCCGTTCCTGGTCTCGCTATGCGAGCGTCGGCTGCAAGCATTGCCCAACTCGCTTGATTCTTGACTAGGACGCGCCCGCCGAATCGTGATCCGAAGCCCCAGAATCTTTTGTCGACCTGCCCAGCGTGCGGCGTGCAATACGCCATGACACGGTCACTCGTACCTTAGAGCTTCTACCGGATCCAGGCGCGCGGCTTTGCTGGCCGGCCAGATGCCGAAGAACACGCCGATGCCGACACTGACCACGATCCCCAGCGCCACGGCCCATAGCGGGACCAGCGTGGGCAGATTCGGCAGGAAGAATCGCGTGACCATCGAAACCGCCCAGCCGAACAGCATGCCGATCAGGCCGCCCAGCCCGGTGAGTACCACGGCTTCTGTCAGAAACTGCAGGATGATATCGCCGCGGCGCGCGCCGATGGCCTTGCGCACTCCGATTTCCCGCGTGCGCTCGGTCACCGAAACCAGCATGATGTTCATCACGCCGATGCCGCCCACCAGCAATCCGATGGAGCTGAGCACTACCATCACCAAAGCCACCACCGAAGTCACGGAGCGGAACTGATCCACCAGCTGGTCGGCGGTAGAGATATCGAAATTGTCGGGCTTGTTCAGAGGCACGCGCCGTTCCTGACGCAGCACCGCGCGCATCTCATCGATCGCGGCCGCCAGTTTCCCGTCCTTGGCCGCCACAATCAACTGGTGTTCGGTCGCCGTGGGAAACAGCTTGCGCATGGTGAAGTAGGGGACAATCACGCGCGTGTCGTTCTGACCCGGCAAAGCCGTGGCCGGAGTCTTCATCACGCCGATGACTTCCAGTTCGTGCCCCGCCACCAGCACGGTCTTGCCGATGGCGTCTTCCTTGCCGAACAGCTGCCTGTAAATGTCCTGGCCGATCACCGTCACGGGCATGCGGTGGCGATCCTCGGCATCGCTGAAGAAGCGGCCCTCCAGCATGTCGGCCTGGCCCGCTGTGGCGTAGTATTCGAACGTCCCGAACATCTGCAGCTGGAACGCGTCGTTGCTCTTATAGCGCGCCCGCAGCAGCCCGTTGGGCGGCTGCAGAATGGGGCTGACATGGTCTACCGAAGGACACCGTTCGGCGATGGCCACCACGTTTTCGTAGGTCAGCGGCTTGCGCATGCGCTGTTCCGGCGTGCGGCCGCCGCCGAAGCTCGGCCCGATGCGCATCACGATGGCCGTGTTGGTCCCCAGGCTTCGGATGGCCCCGGTCACCGCGCCGTCCAGGCCCGTCAGAATGGATCCGACGCCGATGATGGTCCCGGTGCCGATCATCACGCCCAGCAGCGTCAGGAACGACCGGGCTTTGTTCTCGCGCAGCGTGGCCAGCGCCAATCCGATCACGGACAGGATCAGTTTCATGAGGAGTCAGCTCTCCGACCGCAAGGCCACGATCGGATCCAGCCGCGAGGCGCGCCGGGCCGGATAGATGCCGAAGAATAGTCCCACGGCGGCCGAGAGCGTTACGCCAATCAGCACCGCGTTGACCGGGATCTCCATGGGCACCAGCGTGGTGCTGCGGACGATCAGCGCCACCGCCCAGGAAATGGCAACTCCGATCAATCCCCCGATGCCCGCCAGCATGGAGGATTCCACCAGGAACTGATTCAGAATGTCCTGCCTGCGCGCGCCCACGCTCTTGCGTACGCCGATCTCGCGGGTGCGCTCGCTCACCACCGCCAGCATGATGTTCATGATCACCACGCCGCCCACCACCATGAACACGCTGACGATACCGATGGCCGCCGCCGCGATGGCACCCGTTAAATTGTTCCACGCCGAGATCAGCGTGTCGGAGGACAGAATCATGAACGTCTCGTCCTGCTCCGGCTTGAGGTGCCGGGAGGCACGCAGCAGGACCCGGACCTCATCCTGCGCTTCGGTCATACGCTCGCGGCTCACCGCCGAAAAGGCGTAGGAAAGGCCGCTCCGCGCGCCGTAAATCTTCACGTAGGTCTGAATAGGAATGGATATGAAATTGTCCTGGGACTGCCCGAACACGCTCCCCTTGGATTTGGCCACTCCGATCACCTGAAACGGGCGGCCATCCACCTGAACGGATTTCCCGATCGGATCGATGTTCGGAAAGAACCTGTTTTTGAGATCCGCCCCTAGAACCACCACTTCGACATGACGCTGATCCTCCGTATCGGTGAACATCCGGCCCGTCTCGATCTCGGTACTGGTCAAGGAGGCTCCGCTCGAATTGAAGGCGATCAGGGCGACTCCATCGACCAGGTCCCCTTGGTACGTCACCTTGACGCCGCGCTGGACCGAGGGGCTCATTTCCTTTACCAGGTGGGCCCGGCCCTTCAGAAACTCGTATTCTTCGAGCGAAAGCTGGGGGTTCTTGCGCTGGTACTCCAGGAACTTCTTGGGATCCCAGTTGTTGATGAAGGCGAAGCGCACCACGCGGAAACCTTCCGTTCCCATGGTGGACGCGCTGGTGGCCACCACCACATCCATCCCGTGGATCACCGACATCACCGAAATCAGCGTGGTGGTGGACAGGATAATGCCCAGAAGCGTCAGGAAACTCCGCAGCTTGCTGCCGCGCAGAGAATCGATCGCCACCTTCGCCGCCTCGAAGAACGATGCTTGTGATTTCAATTTCACGTAAAAACGCTCTTAATCTTTAGGATACGTGGTTAGGGGCGTTTCTGTTCCGTCCCCCGCACAGCTAACCGGGCGTTAGCACGTTCCGTTCCGCCCACCCCAAAACCGTCCCATCCAGCCAGAAACGGGGCTGGCCTCGCGAAAGAAATCCCAGATGCCCGCCATGTTCCACTGCCAGCAGGGTCAGGAACGGATTCTCTTTAAGCGCCGGGTGGCCGTAGACCGGGAACGGAACCAGAGGGTCATCCTTGGCCACGATTAACAGCGCCGGGACGCGGATCCGCCCCAGAAACTGGTTGGACGACTGGGTACGAAAGTAGTTAGCCGCCGTGCCAAACCCGAACAACCGGGCGGTGTAGTGGTCGTCGAAGTCCTCGATGGTGCGAATCTTAGGCAAGTGCTCCAGAGTATAGACGTCCGGCGAGAGGCGATTCTTACGCCGGATGCGATCTTTCAGCCGGCTCAGGAATCTCCCCTGGTAGATGAAATTGCGGGGCTGGGCCAAGGCAGCGACGCAGACCGCCAGGTCGATGGGAGTCGAAACCGCGCACACCCCGCTTAACAGATCCGCCGCGTCCTCCCCCAGTTCCCCCGCCATCTTGAGGGTGACATTTCCGCCCAGCGAGAACCCTACGACAAAGATCGGCAGAGCGCTTGCCCGGCGGCGCTCGCGCAGGAACGCCAGCAAGTCGCTGGTCTGGCCGGCATGATAGCCGGTCACGGCCAGATCGTCGGCGCCTCCGCATCCGCGCATGTTAAATCGATGCGTGACCCAGCCGCGCTCCAGCGCGGCATGCACCATGCTGCGGGCGTAGCCGGCGGCGCTGGATCCCTCCAGCCCATGCACCAGAATCAACTCGCCTTTAGGATCGCCTGCCGGACGCTGCGAATGAATCAGAACCCGGACGTCGGGCTCTGTCTGGTAGATCAGGGTTTCCACCGGCCATCGCTGCTCACTTTCCGGGCGGCTCCAGAAGTTTCCGGCAATCGTGGCCAAGTGGGGATTCCGAAACAGGGCCCTGAATGGCAGGGGCTCAAATGGCGTCATGCTCAGTGCGCCCGCGGGCCCAGCGAGCACAGCGGATCGCCGATCACAATGTTCTGCCAGCTCAACGCCCGAATCGACATGTAATAGCTCTCGGCCAGATTGCGGCCCGAGTAGTAGGCCGGCAGCAGATATTCCGGATGCGGCGTCATGGCAAGGAAAGGTTCGTCCACGTGACCGGTCGAGGCCGTAGCGCCTTCGAGTAAATAGTCCGCGGTGAGAGTCTGCGGAGCTCCGGCGAACCACAGATTTTTCTTCCCCCAATCGCTGATATTCCAGTTATCCGGAGGACGCTGAAAGGTGCGCGCGTTGGTCGAGACGAACTCCGTGGCAATGGCTCCCGGAAGCCAGTGGAACCCCAGGAATCGGCGATGCCGGTTCGGATCGTTGGAGCCCCAGCCGGCGTATGCAATGACCGCGGTCTGGTCGTAGAGCACATTTTCGGAAGCGTCCAGGATCACCCGGTCTTTGGGCAGCATGTTCGCGGCTTGGCGCAGCCAGGAGTTGCCTTCCTGGTTGTCCGCGGATTTCATGTCAATCACGAATTTCCCTTGATTCGCCGCCAGCAGGCTGCGATCAATGACGGCCTTGACGCCCGCAAGATCGTATGCGGCCAGACGCGTGACCAGGTAAATGGGAAACTGCGGGTGGGCGAATTTCGCCTCGCGCTGGCCAAAATAAGGATTGAGAGCCGGTCCCTTCAGCCCGTGCGGCTTCCCCTGCTTCAGATCCGAGTACAGCAGCGCCAGCTCGCTGTCCACGGCGGCCCCGTCTGTTTCCATTCCGGTGCCTCCGGATGCCGATCCGGAAATGCGTAAGGGAATTCCTCCGGTCGTCACAATATAGAGAATCTGCTCGGTCAGGCCATTGCGAACCAGACAGGCGCCGATCGCCGCCGAGATTTCCTGGTCGTATTGCTCCCGCGCAATAATCTCGGTTTCCAGGGTCCGGATGTGGCAGACATTCCGGGGCGAAACACCGCGCTTGCCGGCGTAGTACCGCCCGATATCGCGCGACAGCCTGGAGGCATCGTTGACCACCAGCAGGACATTTGTAACGCCCTGAGCGGCAAGGATTTGGCAGCCTAGCAGCAGGAGCGCCGGAATAGCGCAACGCGCTTGGCGGTACCGACTACTCCTCAGGCCCATCGCTCGAATCACGCAATGCTAGTATATCTAGAAGCCTTAGCCCGATCTGCAAACCAACTGGGCCATGTTCGATGGATCTGGATCAGCTACACACGTTCCTGGAGATCGTCCGCCTCAAAAGCTTTTCTAAGGCGGCCCAATCCTGCTTCCGGACTCAGCCGGCTGTGAGCGCTCAAGTGCGGCAACTCGAGCAGGAGCTCAACGCCCCCCTGTTTGAGCGCTTGGGAACCAAAATCGCGATCACCCCGGCCGGGCACATTTTCGCCGATTTCGCGGAGCAGATTCTGTCCCTGCGGCGGCGTGCTCAGGATCTGATCAATGAGCTGGAACGCGTGCCGCGCGGGGAATTGCTCATCGCCGCCAACGAGGCTACTTGCATCTACGTTCTGCCCCTGGTGTTTTCCGAGTTCAAGAAACAGTTTCCCAACGTGCAGATGCAGGTGGACCGTTCCTATGGCGCGCGCGTGGTCGAAGCCGTGCTGGACAACCAGGCTGATTTCGGCATCACCCAGCTTCCGGTGGCCGAGAAACGGCTCCAGATCGTCAAGATCCACTCCGACGAAATCAAGGTCCTGATGCCGGCCACTCATCCTCTGGCCAGTAAGCGGGAAGTCCTGCCCGCCGATCTGGTCGGCGTTCCGCTGCTCATGCCCAAGACGGGTACGACCCGGCGGCGTCTTTCGATCTGGCTGGAGCCGGTGGAAGACGATATCAACGTCTCCATGGAGCTGGATTCCACCGAGATGATCAAACGCTTCGTGATGGCCGGGCTGGGCATCAGTTTCCTGGCCGGAACACACTGCCGCGATGAAGTAGCCGCCGGCAAATTAGCCGCCGTCTCCCTCGGTCCCGAGGCTATGGTGCGGCAGATTGCGTTAATCTATAGGAAGGATAAGGCTCTCTCAAAAGCCGCCCTGGGATTCATTGAAGTGACCCTCAAGAACGCTGCCGCAGACACGGTGGTGCGCCTCCCGGCAAAAACCGCGAGCGGCATGGAACGGGTCGGCAAGGCGATTCCGGCGGACAGTTGAGCGGACAAGAGTAGATTGGACATGCACCGCGTGACCGTTAAAACGTCAACCATCTTCATCGCCAAGGGCGGCCGTACGCGCGTGTACCGGTCGGTCAGCGAAGTTCCGCAGCGCTTGCGGAAAGAACTGGAAGAGTCCACTAACGGCTTTAATTCCGCCACCATCCTGATCGCCGACCGGCGCGGGCGAAAAGAAATCCTGCGCGCCCTGCAGGGCCTGCCTTCGGCGCTGCGCACGCGTCTGGCGGCTTCGCTGGCCCCTGCCCAGGATTCGGCGCCGGCGCCCCGGTCCTCGCGGCCTCTGGCGCGTATCCTCCGGCGCAACTGGCCGGAACTGTTGCTTCCCGGCGCGGTGGGATTGCTGCTGTGGGCTGCGCTGAACTGGAAGTAGCGAATTGGCGACACGGTGAAGCGAGTCGCGCTGTTCGGAAGCGGGGGCCAGCTCGGCGTCGAGCTGCGGACCGAATTTTCCTCTCGCGGTTATGAAGTCCTCTGTTTTCCCCGATCCACGGTGGATATCACGGACGCCGCCTCTGTCGAGCGCTCCATCGCCGGATGCGATCCGGCCGTCGTGCTGAACGCCGCGGCCTATAACCAGGTGGACGTAGCGGAGAAAGAACCGCTGGCGGCATTCCAGGTGAATGCCCTGGCGGTGCGAAACCTGGCCACGGCCTGCCGGAACGCGGATGCGCAGCTGGTACACTTCTCCACCGATTACGTTTTTGACGGCCTGGCCGGACGCGCCTATCAGGAAGAAGATCCCACCCGGCCTCTGGGAGCCTACGCCGTTTCGAAGCTCGCAGGCGAGCTGTATGCGCGGGCATACCTCGAGACGCCGCTCATCATTCGCACCTCCGGCGTGTTCGGCCCCGGGGGCCTGGAAACCGCGCGCGGGAATTTTGTCGAGCTGATGCTGCGCCTGGCAGCCCAGAACCATCCCATCCGCGTGGTGGAGGATCATGTGGCGTCGCCCACCTACGCACCCGCACTCGCGGCCCGCACGGCCGATCTGTTGGAGCGCGCGGCGCACGGAATATATCACGTCGGCGGTGGCACAGCCATCTCCTGGTTTGACTGGGCAGCCATGATCTTCGAAGCGGCCGGGCTGCAGCCTCCGCTGAAGCCCACCAATGAGCGCGAATTTCGCACTGCCGCCCGGCGGCCCCGGTACTCGGCACTCAGCAACGCGAAGATGGAAGCCCTGGGGATCGCGCCCATGCCTGCGTTGAAAGTCGCGGTACAGGATTACATGCGCGCCCGCAGTACCCAGCTGGCATCTAAAAGCTGAGCCTATCGCCGACGTGCAAACCGTAGATTTCCGCAGCGCCACCGGCTAATTCCAGCACGTAGCGAGATTTTTCGTGCCCGCCAAAGCTGGGACATTCGCGCGCCGATTTGGAAGGACAGGGCGGCGCATTGGCTGAAATTTCGACAATCCGCCGCTCGTGATTCATCCAGATCATGTCCAGCGGAATACGGACCTGGTACATCCAGTAAGGATGGTTTTCGTCCGCCGTGTGCACGAACAGCATGCCGCGATCCTGGGCTAAGGCGTCCCGGAACATCATGCCGCGCATCTGATCGATATCTCGAAGCATGGTCTCGGCGATCACCTTCCGGCCGTTCGGAAAGGTCACTTCGGCCGTGTTCAGACTTCCGCTGTCCGTTCCGGGACTGCAAGCAGACAGCATCAGCGCTGCGGCAAAGGCCCGGAGCGGTTTGAGCACACTAGAATAGTAGCTGATTGCCCCGATTTCTACAGCGCATCCGCCTCACGCTCGAAATGATCAAGTTCGAGCATTCCATCTTCGCCCTGCCGTTCGCGCTGACCGGGGCTCTGCTGGCCTGGCGTGACGATGGATTTCCTCAGGGGCTTCTGTGGGCCAAGCTGCTCTGGATCGTTGTGGCGATGGTCGCGGCGCGCTCGGTGGCGATGGCCTTTAACCGCGTGCTGGACGCCGACATCGATTCCCGCAATCCCCGCACCAAGTACCGGCACCTCCCCGCGGGACTCCTCTCGCGGAGGTTCGCCTGGGGATTCATCGTGTTCTGGGCGGCTGTATTCTTCCTGGCCGCGGGAGGATTGAATTCGCTGTGCCTGAAGCTGGCGCCCTTGGCACTTGGAATCGTGATGTTCTACTCCTTCACCAAGCGTTTCACCTCGCTGGCGCATCTGGTGCTGGGATTCTCTCTGGGAATCGCCCCCGCCGCAGCCTGGATCGCCATGCAGGGCTCTCTCGATCCGCGAATTCTCTGGCTGACCGCTGCCGTAACTTTGTGGACCGCCGGCTTCGACATCATCTACGCCTGCCAGGACTATGCTTTCGATGTGCAATCGGAGCTCTATAGCATCCCGCGACGATTCGGCATCGCCGGCGCACTGTGGTTCGCCCGCGGGCTGCACCTGGGGATGCTCGGCTGCCTGATCGCGCTCGAACGGTCCTTTGCGCTGGGCCCGGTGGCGCTGGCCGGAATCGCCGCCGTGGCCGGACTCTTAGCCTGGGAACACCGGCTGGTGCGGGCGGACGACCTCTCCCGGATCGACGCGGCCTTCTTCACCATGAACGGCTACGTCAGCGTGATCTTCTTCGCGTTCTGGGCCGCGGACATTTTTCTGCAATAGTCTCTGTCCGACTGCGGACAACGCTTGTCCGGTTTGAACGCTGTCCGATTGCGGACACGTCGATTCACGCATTGCCATCAATGAATTCGCCCAGCCCCCCGTGGAAGACTGCGTGCGTCATCGTCCGCGGAGGCGAATCATGCGCAACACAGTGGTTATGGCTTGGATCGTGGCACTTTCCTCTTACGGCCGGGCGCAGGAGCAGGAACGGATGCGGACCCCAGCGGAAATGATGGCCATTATGGAAGCGGACCTGCAAGGAAGCGCTGAATCGATATACGGATCGGATCGCGCCGCCCAGTGGAACGCGCTGGTCAACGGAACCCCCATCGACAAAAATCAGGCCATCAGGGATGCGCTGCAGCTGCCGTCCCCCCCGCGGCAGCCCCCGGTGGCAACCGGGACCGTTTCCGTGTCGAGCCTGCGCCATACCGTCCCTAAGCCTGCCGTCAAAGACTTCCAGCGGGCGCACAAGCTGGCGACATCCGGAAAGTTGCTGGACGCCGCGCAAGCGCTGGAGAAGGCCCTGGCGCTGGATCCGGACTTCCAGGAAGCCCGGGAAAACCTGGGAGGGCTGTACTTGAGGCTGGGCCGGCTGGCGGAAGCCGAGCCGCATCTTCACCGCGCGATCGAACTCGATCCGTCGTCCTCCGCCGCACATTCCAATCTGTCGGCCGTCCAGCTCCTGGCGGGGGATCTGGGAGCCGCGGAACGCACCGCCCGGCGAGCACTGGAGCTATCCCGCGATAACGACTGGGCGCGGTTCGTGCTGGGCGTGACGCTCCTGCGCAATGCCGCGACCTACAGCGAAGCACTCCGGCACCTGGAGTCCGCTGCGCGCTCCGTGCCGGCGGCCAGAGAGACATTGAACGCTCTGCAGGCCAAGTGATGGGGCGGTCATGATAACCTGATGGTTCTGTATGAATCCGGTCTTCGAAGACCTACGCCTGGAAGCCATCCGCGCCAAAGTCGAGGCACGCCAGCGCCTCAACGAGGAAGACGGTCGGACGCTCTATCGCACCCCCGACCTGCTGGGCGTCGGCTGGATCGCCAACCTGGTCCGCGAGCGGCTGCACGGCAATAAGACTTTCTTTAACGTCAACCGCCACATCAATCCTACCGACGTGTGCGTCGCCAGCTGCAAGCTGTGCGCCTTCGGCAAGCAGAAGCGCGATCCCAAGGCGTACACCATGTCGCTCGAAGAGGTCTGGCATAAGGCCGGCGAGGGCTACAGCGAGGCAGTCACGGAATTTCACATCGTGGGCGGCCTGCACCCCGAATTGAACCTGGATTGGTACTGCCAGATGCTGCGCGGCCTGAAGCAGCGCTTTCCGCAAGTCCATCTGAAGGCGTTCACCATGGTCGAGATCGGCTACTTCGCACAGCGCGGCAAGATCGGCGAACGCGAAGTGCTCCAGCGCCTGAAAGACGCGGGGATGGATTCCCTGCCCGGCGGCGGCGCCGAGATTTTCCACGACCGCGTGCGGCGCATCATCTGCGATCACAAGCTGACCGGCCAGCAATGGATCGACACCGCCCGCATGGCGCACCAGATGGGCCTGCACTCCAACTGCACCATGCTCTACGGGCATATCGAAACAGCGGAGGACCGCCTGGATCACCTGCTGCGCCTGCGCGAGCTGCAGGATGAGACGCGCGGCTTCCAGACGTTTATCCCGCTGGCGTTCCATCCCGACAATACGGCGCTCCATCACCTGCCGAAGACCACCGGCTTCGACGATATCCGCGAGATTGCCGTATCGCGCCTGATGCTGGACAACATCCCGCACATCAAGGCTTACTGGGTCATGATGACGCCGCGCATCGCGCAAATCGCCCAGCGTTTTGGCGCCGACGACCTGGACGGAACACTAGTCGAAGAGCGCATCTACCATGACGCCGGGGCGACTACCAGCCAGAATCTGCGCCGCGGCGATCTGACCCGTCTGATCCGTGAGGCCGGACGCGAGCCGCTGGAGCGCGATACGCTGTACCGGCCCGTCGAGCGCGCCGAGAACGCCTTTACCGTTCTGGTGTAGACGTCAGCTCATCCATCCGGGCCATGAGCTCCTTTTCCCGTGCCTGCCGTTGGACCAGGGAACGCCGCAGCGTTTGCGCTTCTCGCTT
The DNA here is from genome assembly GCA_035469225.1 of Bryobacteraceae bacterium. GTDB lineage: Bacteria > Acidobacteriota > Terriglobia > Bryobacterales > Bryobacteraceae > Palsa-187. The sequence continues at coordinate 3,948 of DATIRX010000344.1, read as the reverse complement.
CAAACCGGTGATTCGATCCTGGATGGCGCCGAAAGCGGGCGGCGTCCCGCGGGGAGCCCGGGTGATGAAACGAGCCGCCTCCCAATGCGCCCCGCCCGCGCGAGTATCCGTGGTGAGCCGCACCTCCACGTCTCCGCCCTGGGGTCCGTAGGTCGCACTGGACATGCGTGCCGGCAGCATGAGGAGCGTTCTCTCGCTTCCGTCGCGGATTTCCAGGCGGCTGCCGTCCATCAGCGCATCGGCGTTCCAGCCGATCACCAGCTGGCCGGCCTCCTCCCGGAGCGCCAATGCGATCGGCAGGCGCAGCAGGGGCCGCAAGTAGGCGAACGCTCCGGCGGGGATCGCCAGTACAGCCGCGCACGCTGCCATGCGCTTCCATGCGGGCCAAATCCCAGGGGCAGGAACCGGCCACTGGATTTCCCGCCGCGGTCTGGTTTTCTTCTCAACTGCGGGTGAAGCGAGAGCGGCCACCGGAAACTCTTCATGACTACGAACCGCCTGGATGCTTCCGTCCGGCTCGCGCACGAAGAAGCCAGCCTGGCTGCCGGCAATCACTAACGCCAGAACTCCCCGGTGCTTTTCGAAATTGGCCAGGTCGTCTTCGGTGAGAAACACCTCGCCGCGCGCCCGGCACACGAAAATGCCCAGAGGCGCCAAACCGGAACCGCCGCGCGCCGACAGCACGCGTACTTCATCCTGCTGGCGGAAGCCGAACAGCAGTCCACTGGACTGGTTGATCTCGGGATGGAATAGCGAGGGCCGCACACACTCCTTGCGCACTTCGTCGAGCAGCTCTGGACGAAATTCGATCTGTAAGGGGCTTTTGGGCGGACACCAACGCCGGTAATACACCGTAACCATAGGGGGGAGCTATGGAGTAGTGCAGCCGCCGAGGGCGTTCTCTCAGCTTTAATCGTGTGGGACCACGCGCCATCCCTCGACGCGATATTTCCCGGATATCACCAGGGTGAGCGCCTCAGGATATATCCGGTGTTCTTGTTTCAAAATACGGACTGAAAGCGATTCCGCCGTGTCGTCTGCGAGCACCGGCACCACGGCTTGGGCGATGATCGGGCCGGAATCCAGCCCCTCTTCGACGAAATGCACCGTGCAGCCGGAAAACTTTACGCCGTGCTCCAGGGCCTGATGCTGCGCGTCCAGGCCGGGAAACGCCGGCAGCAGCGATGGATGGATGTTCACGATCCTCTGCGCATACTCGCGGATAAAATGGCCGCTGAGAATCCGCATGTAGCCCGCCAGGCAGACCAGATCCACGCGGTTTTTTTGCAGCTCGGCGATCAACTGGCGATCGTAGGCCTCCCGATCCAGGCCCTTCGATGGAAGGACCACCGCCGTCAGGCCGCGTTCGCGAGCCGCCGCGAGTCCCGGAGCCTCCGGATGGTTCGAGATGACCACGGCGATTTCGGCGTCCAGGCGATGCCCCGCGATCGCGTCGGCGATCGCCAGAAAATTCGAGCCGCGCCCGGAAATCAGAATTCCCAGGCGCCTGCTCATCTGTAAACCACGCCTTTCCCGCGTACCACTTCGCCGATCTGGTACCAGCCCTCGCGCAGGCTCTTGAGCACCTGCACGGCTCGCGGAAGATCGCGCTTGGAAACCACCATAATCATCCCGATGCCGAGATTGAACGTCCGCCGCCAGTCGTGTTCCGGGATCCGCCCGATCTGCCGCAGCAGCTCGAAGACCGGCAACACCGGCCAGGATCCCACGTCGATCCGTACGCCCAGCCCCAGCGGAAGAATGCGCGGCGTGTTATCCGTGATGCCGCCGCCGGTGATGTGCGCCGCGCCTTTCAAAACGCCCGCATCATGCAGCGCGCGCAGGGGCTTCAGATAGGTACGGTGGATTTTCAGCAGTTCTTCGGCGACCGATCCGCCCAGCTCCTTCAGCGCTGTGCCGGCCTGGTGTCCGGCCACTTCGAACAGCAGCTTCCTGGCCAGCGCATAGCCGTTGGTATGCAGCCCCGTGGACGGCAGCCCGATCAGGACGTCCCCGGCGCGGATGGTCTTGCCGGTGAGCATTCTCTTGCGCTCCACCACGCCCACAATGAATCCGGCCAGGTCGTATTCTCCCGGTGCGTACATCCCCGGCATCTCGGCCGTTTCGCCGCCAATCAACGCGCAGGCATTTTTCCTGCAGCCGCGCGCCATTCCGGAGACCACTTGCGCCGCCACCTTCGCATCCAGCTTGCCCACCGCGAAGTAATCCAGGAAAAACAGCGGCACCGCGCCCTGCACGGCGATATCGTTGACGCAGTGGTTCACCAAATCTTCGCCGATGGTGGAGTGCTGGCCGGTCATAAACGCCAGCTTGAGCTTGGTTCCCACCCCGTCGGCCGACGATACCAGCACTGGTTCCTTATAGCCCTTGAGCAGATAACCGCCGCCAAAGCTACCGATGTCGGTCAGCACCGCGGGGGAGAAAGTGCGCCGCGCCATGGTACGGATGGAGGAAACGGCGCGGTCGGCTTCGTCGATGTTAACGCCGGAGTGCTTGTAGCCAATGGATTTAGCTTTGGACATGCTTGGGAAACTCCGTGGAAACTCCTATGATAAGCGAGTTTCCTCCCTACCAGAACCATGAAATTTGACATGCCGGGAAGCGGTTGTGTATTCTGAAAAACCGGTCTTGTCGGAAAATGAGGGTTGTATCCTTCCATGTCTCTTCTCGAAATCGCTAAGTGGGTCCAGGAGACTTCGGTCAGCATCTCCATCCGTGAGTCCATTCTGATGTTTCCGCTGCTGGAAGGCGGGCATCTGTTGGGCATCGCCGTCTCGGCCGGGACGATCGCCATCTCGGATCTCCGCATGATGGGCCTGATCTTCAAGAAAGAGTCGGCGTCCGACGTCTTTCATCAGCTGATCCCCTGGATCACGGCCGGGTTTCTCATGATGATCATTACCGGCACGCTGCTGCTGTGGTCCGAGCCGGTCAAGTGCTACAACAGCATCTGGTTCCGCTTAAAAGTTCTCTTTCTGTTCCTGGCCGGACTCAACGTGCTGATCTTTCACTCGTCCAAAATCTATCGCAACATGCACGAATGGGAGTGGGCTGAGAATCCGCCCTCGGCAGCCAAGCTGGCCGGCTGGATCTCGCTGATCAGCTGGGGCATCGTGATCATCGCGGGTAGAACGACTGCTTATAACTTCTGAAACGTATGTGGCAATCATTTAAACCGTTCTTTGAGTGGAGTGACAAGGCCTGGCTCGGCCAGGCGATCGCGAGCACCATTTGGGCATTCCCGGTGATCGAGACCATCCATATTCTGGCGCTGACCATGATGTTCGGGGCCATCGTGATCATCGACTTGCGCATGATGGGTCTGGGCATGCGAAAGCAATCGGTGGCGCTGCTGGCCAAGAACCTGGAACCCTACATGACCTGGGGGCTGGTGATCATGCTGGCCACCGGCTACATGCTGTTCACTTCGGAAGCCATGAAGTGCTTCGTCAACGACGGGTTTAAGTTCAAGATGGCGCTGCTGTTCCCGGCCATCATCTTCCAGTTCACCCTGTTCCGCTGGGTGACGCATCGGGACGAAAACAAGCGGCCGATGCTGCTGGGCTGGCTGGTCGCCCTGCTGTCCCTGGCATTGTGGTTCGGCGTCGGCGTAGGCGGCCGGGCCATCGGGTTCGTTTAGAAGACAGCGGATTCGTCTAGAACGCCCGCCGCATTGCACCCGACGTCTCGATGTGAAAAACTACCCCTCTGGAGGTGTGTGGCGATGAAACGGACGCCCGGCATGATCGCGGTGAGCGCCGGACTGCTGATGGCCGGCTTGCCGCTGGCCGCACATCATTCCTTTGCAGCCGAGTACGATTCCACCAAGAAGATCGAGCTGAAAGGCGTCGTCACCAAGTTCGAGTGGACCAATCCTCACGCCCATTTCTACGTCGACGTAACCGGTCCGGATGGCAAGGTGGCGAA